>DASWVS010000384.1:0-3728 GCA_036401135.1 Fimbriimonas sp. | reverse complement strand
CAGGGCGTCGACCTCTGGCTCAACAACCCGAGAAGGCCGCACGAGGCGAGCGGAACCAGCGGGATGAAGGTGATTCCCAATGCCGGGCTGAACCTGTCCATCCTCGACGGCTGGTGGGACGAGGCCTACCAGCCGGGCCTCGGCTGGGCGATCGGCGATCGGGAGGACGACGACCCCGACGAGGGCCGACAGGACTGGCTGGACAGCCGCTCCATCTACCACCTGCTCGAAAACGAGATCACGCCCGCGTTCTACCATCGGACGGAGCAGGGCATTCCCCGCGAGTGGACCGCGATGGTCAAGCGCTCGATCGCCGGAATGGCGTCGAACTTCTCGACCAACCGCATGGTGCGGGACTACACCAAGCGGTTCTACATGCCGGCCGCCGAAGCCTTCACGAACCTGAGCTCCAACGGGATGGAGCGTGCCAAGGCGGCGCTCGCATGGCGCGACTCGGTGCGGTTGAACTGGGGCCAGCTGCGGATTCTGTCCGTCACCGACACCGCCGGCGTTTCGAACGTGCTCGGAAAGGAGTTCGACGTCCGCGTCGTCGCGCACCTCGGTTCGCTTAAGCCCGAGGAAGTAAGGGTCCAGGCGGTGGTGGGCAAGGTCGGTCCCAACCGCGACCTCGTTTCCACCCGGATCCAGGATCTCCAGCCTGTCGGCCAGGAGGACGGGAACAGCGTATTCGCCGGCCACATCGTTTGCGACGTTCCCGGCTATCAGGGCTACACGATCAGGGTGATCCCGCACCACGAGGACGTCCACGTGCCCAGCGAACTGTCCCTGGTCCTGTGGGAATGACGCTTCTGTCGAGTTCAAAAAAAGCAAGGTATCGTCCGGTTGTGAAACTCTGGCAGGAATTCAAGCAGTTCGCGGTGAAGGGCAACATGATCGATCTCGCCGTTGGCGTCATCATTGGCGCCGCCTTTGGCAAGATCGTCACCTCGCTCGTCGAGGATGTGATCATGCCGCCCCTGGGCGTGCTCCTCGGTAAGGTCGACTTTTCGAGCCTCTTCATCGTCATGCCGGGACAAGCCGACAAGATCGAGGCGGCGGTGGCGAAGAACAACGGTCCCCTGACCTCCTTCGCCCAGCACAAGCAGGCCGGCATCGCCGTCCTGAGCTACGGCCAGTTCCTCAACAACCTCATCCAGTTCCTGATCGTCGCCTGGGCGGTCTTCATGCTCGTTCACTTCCTGAACCGCCTGAAGTCGCTCACCGAGAAGCCAGCCGAGGAATCCGAACCCGTTTCGAAAGACTGTCCCTACTGCATGTCCACCATTTCGGCCAAAGCGGTGCGCTGCCCGCAGTGCACCTCCGACCTGAGCGGCACCGTTCCCGCCGGCGCGTGACGATCGGGCATGACGAAAAGGAGTGGATAGCCCCTGAAGGAAAAACGGAGTGTCTGGGACGACGTCGTACGCACCGTCATCTTCCTGTTCGGTATGGCGATGGGGGCCTACTTCCTTTTCGCCTGGCAGAACGTCCTTGGGATCGTCTTCGGCCTGATCTTCCTCATCGCCGGCGGCCGAAGCATGCGGGCGGCGTGGTTCCCCTTCGGCCGCCTCCTCGAAAGCCTTTTCTGGCTCGGCATCTACGGCCTCGTCTTCCTCGTGACCCTGGTCGCGCGGTCGAGCCCGGGGCTGTTGTCGTCCAATTCGGGTGAGGCGAACCTCTTCGCTCTCATCATCGGCCTGTTGCTGGGCTACAGCCTTTGGGACACCTATCGCTCGATCCGCTTCGTCATCCATGTGTTGAAGGTCCGGGACGAGCGCAACGCAGAAGGGCAGAGCGAACCCGAGGACAGGGATCGGTAGTGCGGATCGGCGTCTTCGATTCGGGCCTCGGAGGCCTGGCAATCGCCCAGGCCATCATGCGCCGCCTCCCCGACTACGACTATCTCTACCTCGGCGACACGAAGCGCGTTCCCTACGGGGGCCGGTCCCAGGAGACCATCCACGAATTCGTCTCCGAAGCCCTGAACTATCTCTTCGCCAACGATTGCCACCTCGTGATCCTCGCCTGCAACACCGCCTCGGCCGAGGCGCTGCGGAAGACGCAGCAGGAGTACCTCCCCGAGCGCTACCCGGAACGGCGGGTGCTGGGGGTCGTCATTCCCACGGCAGAGGCGACACTCGCCGATCCTGACGCGCGCCGGGTGGGCGTGTTGGCAACCCAGAGCACCTGCGACTCCGACGCCTACGGCCGCGAATTGCGCCGGCTTCGGGAGGACGTCGAGGTCGTCCATCGGCCCGCGCCCCTGCTCGTGCCGATCGTCGAGGCGGACGGGTTCAAGTACGCCGGCCCCATCCTCGACGATTACCTCCACGATCTCGGCCGGATCGATCGGCTGATCCTCGGCTGCACCCACTACTGCCTTCTCAAGGAGCAGATCCGCGCTCGGACGACGGTCCCGGTCCTGTCTCAGGACGAGATCGTGCCCGATAAGCTGGCCGACTATCTGCGCCGCCACCCCGAACACGAAGCCCGGTTGGGGCGCGGCCGCCAGCGCCTGTACCGGGTTACCGACATCACTCCCACCTACCGTCGGCTCGCGGACGCGATGGCCGGGGAAGAGGTGCGGCTGGAGCGGGTGTCGCTGTGAACCTGTCCGAGGTCCAAATCGATCGGCAGGCCCTTCTCCACAACCTCGAGGCGCTGAAGGACCTGGTGCCCCGCGGGATGAAGGTGGCGGCGGTCGTCAAGGGCAACGCCTATGGGCACGGCATGAGGGAGGTGGTGCCGGTCCTCGACGGGCAGGTGGACTTCTTCCAAGTCGACGACATCGAGGAGCTGCGCGAGCTCAGGCAGGTCACCGATACGCCTGCCTTGGTTCTCGGCCATGTTCCCGCGCCGCATATCGCCGAGGCGGTCTCGCTCGGCGCCGAGCTTGCGCTCTTCGACTCCTGGCAGCTTCCCTCCATGGACGAAGCCAAAGCCTCGGTCCACCTCGAGATCGACGCGCTCCTCGGCCGGCTCGGCGTCCTTCCCGACGATATCGACGCGTTCGTGGAGGAACTGGGCCGCTACCCCCATGTAAGGCTTGTCGCCGCCTACGGCCACTTCTCGAACATCGAGGACACCACCGACCAGACGCACGCGTGGGCGCAGATCGAGGCGTTCGAGGCCGCGTTCGGCCGCTTGGCCGAGAAGCTGCCCGGGATTGGAAGGCACATGTCGGCGACGTCGGGCCTGATGACGATCGAGCCGATCCGTCGCGGGTACGGCTACGTCCGACTCGGGATCGGCCTCTACGGCATGTATCCGTCCGGCCCTTTGGCGCGGACCCACTCCTATCTGCAGCTGCAACCCGTCATGAGGTGGGCGACCCGGCTGGCGCAGGTAAAAACGATCCCGGCGCGCCACCCCGTCGGATACGGCCTGACCTACTTCGCCCCCCACCAAATGTCGATCGGCATCGTTCCCCAGGGGTACAGCGACGGCTACGACCGCGGACTTTCCAACACGGGCGAGGTGCTGGTTCGTGGCATTCGATGCCCGGTTCTCGGACGGGTGGCAATGAACATGCTGGCGATCGACCTTTCGGCGGTGGAGGGCGCGGCGGTGGACGACGAGGTCGTGTTGCTGGGGGATCAGGCCGGCAATCGGATTACCGCCGAAGAGATCGCCGTCCGAATCGGCACGATCAACTACGAAGTGACGACGAGGGTTTCGGCGCTCCTCCCGAGGGTCGTCCTCTAGCTTCGAAAGAGGGTATCTCTAGG
>DASWVS010000383.1:0-12160 GCA_036401135.1 Fimbriimonas sp. | reverse complement strand
TTCCTGGCCCGCGTCCTTTCCAAGCTGCGGGAATCCCGCGAGCAGCAGAAGGAGCTGACCGGCTTCATCGTTCACGACCTCCGGTCGCCGATCTCGAGCGCGATCACAGGGTTGATAACCCTGGAACAGACCGGCCATCTCGGCGAACTCGAGCAGGAGATGGTGACCCTCGCCCTTGTCTCGAACCAGCGCGCCCTCTCGCTCGTGAACTCGATGCTCGACGTGGCGAAGCTCGAAAGCGGAAAGATGGAGCTTCGGACGGAGGCGGTCGCGCTGGACCGATTCGTCGACGACGCCTTCGACCAGGTCGCCCTTTGGGCGCGGAGCCACGAGATCGGGCTCGTCAAGGAGGTCCACGTCGCTACGGCGATGCTGGACCCGGCGCTGACGATGCGAATCCTGGTGAACCTGCTGAGCAACGCGCTCAAGTTCAGCCCGCCGGGAAGCAACGTCGTCGTCCACGTCGACCCCTCGCCGAAGGACGGCATCCGCTTTGCGGTCCAGGACCACGGGCCCGGCATCCCCCCCGAGTACGCCGAGCGGATTTTCGAGCCGTTCAGCCAAGTGAAGGGGACCCAAGGCGGGACCGGCCTCGGCCTCACCTTCTGTCGGCTGGCTGTCCACGCCCAGGGAGGAAGGATCTGGGTCGACAGCCACCTCGGGAAAGGGACCTCGATGATCTTCACTCTCCCGCACGCCCAAACCCTGCCCTCGGAATCCGCCAAGCCCGCGCTGGAAAAGGTTTAGCGGCCCCTAGAACTTTTTCCGAAGCCGCTTCAGTCCCCGCAATGTGGGACCGGTCTCCGCTATTGCTTGCCTCCTCGCCGCCCAGGCGCCGCCGTTGAGCGAGCCGGCGCTGGCGAAGGCGGTCACGATCGAGCGGTCGCTGGCGACGGTCCCCGAAGTGTTCGCCGAGATCACGAAGCAGACCGGCCAGAAGCTGAGCTTCGCGCCCGACGTCGCCCCGCTCAAGCTCAACGTCTACGTCAAGGACCAGCCTGCCCAAAAGGTCCTCGGCTGGTTGGCCGAGGTGCTCGAGAGCGAGTGGATCACCGTCTTTGAGCAGCCCAAGATGCGCTTCCGGCTCGAGGACAAGCAGAGGCGCGACCATTTCCTCTTCGAGGAGCACAAGCTCCTCGTCTCGAAGGTGGCCGAGCAGGCGGACGCGCTCGCGAGGCTGACGCTCTACCCCTACGGCCAGACGCCGTCTGCGACGAAGGAGGATCCGGAGGTCTGGCAGTGGGCGTGCCGGAAGGCGAACGAATCGGCCTGGTACGTCGCCGGTCTGCAACACCGGTTGAAGAGCCCGTGGATGGCGAACTTCTACGGGTTCGCGGGCAGGACGTTTCCCTACGCTTTCACCGTAGAGGACGGGGACGTGTGGTCTCCGACGTCCGCGGTGGAGGGGATCGACGACAACAGCTCCCGTCTTAAGGGCTACGCCTCGGCGAGCTACGCCGACTACAGCTATGGCGAGCTGCTCGTCCGGCCAATCCGGGGCGTGATGCCGGAAGTGGACCTCAAGACGCGCGAGGTCCTGCGGTATCTCCGGCCAGCGCCGGAGCTGGTGAAGCTGCCGTACGCTTCTCGGATCGTCTCATGGGAAGAAGGCGGCGTCCCGCCGACTCCGCTTAAACCCGTAGGAGAGTTTCCCCAGCCGTATCCGGAAGGCCAGTTCTCGCTCGGGCAGCAGGCCCAGGTCCTCGCTCGGGGGGCGAAAATCCCCGTCGTTACCGACGCTTTCCGCGTTCCGATGCACCGGATGAGCCTGGTTCAAGGAAGCAATCTGGACCAGGCGGTCAAAACGCTTCGCGAGAGCGAGAGCCTCTTCGTTCACATGGATGACGGCGCCCTTTTGATGAGGCATGGGGGCTTCTGGCGCCTACGCACCAACGAGCCGCCCGAAGAGGCGATGCGCCGCCTGGAAGCGGTCGAGAAACCCTCACTCGACGATTACGCCTTCGCCCTGAACGCCTGGATGGGCGAGTACGCAGCTTACAACGCCTCGCTGAACCGGCTGCGGTCGCCGCAGACGCTGCTTCTGCGCGCAGGCCAGGGCCCGTTCCTGCGGTGGGCGCCGGCTCTTCTCGACTATGCCTCGCTGGCCGAAGCCGAACGAACCCGGCTCTGGGCGGGAGACGTGGTGGAAAGAAGCTTCCGTACGAAAATGCCCAAGTACGACCCCAAGAGCATCAAACTCTACACCGGCCCCTACGAGGAGCGGGCGTTCCTCTACGCCGTGCTCTACAACATCCCGATCCGCGGCCTCAACCGCTACAAAGGCCTCCCCTACTGGGCCAGCGGCCATCGCTTCGACCAGAAGTGGACCCAGCAGGGCTGGGGCCATATCAGCACCAAAACCGAGTGGGCATCCAAGAACTTCTCCTGGAAGTACGAGTGGTCCGGGTCGCCCGTTCTGGAGTATCTCGCCGGCCGAAACCAGTGGCAGAAAAGCGATTACTACGACCTGCTGATGAAGGCCAAGAGAGGGCTGAGTTCCCGTGCCCTCGAGTCCACGGCGGGCCTTAGCGACATCGAAAGGAGCAACCTGCACCGTAAGTTGGTCAGTGAGATACTGGCAGCGCCGATCACTCGGCGGATCGAGAACATCAACTCGGAAAGGGAAGCCGAGCAACTCTATCGCCAGCTTTATTTCCCCTCCACCCACATCGCCGTGCACGTCGAGCACTCCGACTCCCCAGGCCACGGCAGGTTCGTATTCTGGTTCGGCAACCCGGTCTACGACGGCGTCCAGTACCCGGTCGAGATCCCCTAGAAGGTAAAATGGTCCAAGGCGGCGGCGGTCCGCCTTTTTCTGTTGATGAGCGTCGAAACCTTCCCCAACCCCGCACCCCAGCGCGACTATACGATCAAGCACGTCTGCCCCGAGTTCACCAGCGTCTGCCCCAAGACGGGCCAGCCGGACTTCGCCACGATCGAGCTCGAGTACATCCCCGACCATCTTTGCCTCGAGCTGAAGTCGCTCAAGCTCTACTACTACTCCTTCCGGAACGAGGGGATCTACTACGAGGCGGTGACGAACCGGATCCTCGACGAGCTCTCACAGGCCTGCCAACCCCGCTGGATGCGGGTCACCGGCCGCTTCAACGTCCGGGGCGGCATCGAATCGGTGGTGGTCGCCGAAACATCCGGCAACCCGTAGCACGGGCGTCCCGCCCGTGAGTCACGGGACCGTCCCGGTCCCGGAGCTTGCCCGACGCTCGTCGAACAACCGCCGCCACAGGTCCGAGCACCGATACCGGACGGACGGACCTCTAGCGGCGACGGAAGCCCTCCGGCGACGGCTCGAAGACGAGATCTCCCTCAAGGTCGGTGCGATGAACCTTGACGGCCGACTCCCGCAACCGCGCCAGGACCTCCTCCGCCGGATGTCCATAGGCGTTGTCCCTTCCGCAGCTGACGACGACGGTAGAAGGCCGTACCTCGTCCAGCCACGCCTCGCTCGTCGAGGTGCGGCTCCCGTGGTGGCCGGCGGCCATCAGGTCCGAGGACCAGTCGGCCACCTTCGAGGCCCGAGCCTCGGCGTCGCTTGGCGCGTCGCCGGAAAACGCGGCTTCGGCACGCCCATGCCGGATCTGGAGGATCAGCGAACCCTCGTTGTCCTCGGTCACCTCGGAAGGCGCATAGCACCGCACGCACGTGTCGCCGAACCGAAACTCGCGGAGACCGGACGCCCAAATCACGTTCTGCTCGGGCACCCTCCACCGCCTCAGCCCTTCCCGCAGGTCCGGATGGCCGGCGAAAGCCTGGTTGATCACGAGCCTCGCCTCGGGATATCGATCCAAAACAGCGCCGGTCCCCCCGATGTGGTCCGCGTCCGGGTGCGTGAGGAAGATCAGCGCCAGCCGTTCGACGCCGTACGCGCGGAGCTTTGGCAGGACGAGCGCCTTTCCCGCATCGTAGCCGTCCTTCGCCGGCCCCGCGTCGATCAGGACGTGCACCCCGTCGGCGCTGAGGAGGGTGCTGTCCCCTTGCCCGACGGCGAGGAACACCAGGCGGGCAGGCTCCCGCCGCAGGTAACCCGCGAGGAACCCCGCGATCGCGAGCAGCACGAGGCTAGCGGCCAGCTTGAATCTCACGCCGCCTCCAGACGAGCAGGAACGCCCCGTAGACCGGCACCAGCCAGTAGCCGGAGAACTCGGGAACGTACAGGACCGAGAACGAAGGCCGGGCGCAGAGTTCGACCGCGATATACAGCCATCCGACCATCGGCGCGACCGCCAGCATCAGGCCCTGCGCCAGCGACGCCCAAATGAAGGACGCGCCGAAGGCGCCCATGCCGAGTACGACGATCGCCGGAACGACCATCGCCACCAGTGCGTTGGCAGGGATCGAGAGCAGCGGGATCGAGCCGAAGGTGTAGCCGACGAGCGGCGCGGACGCCGCCGATGCGACCAGCGAAGCCCTTAGCCAGGAAGCCGTCGCCGGGCGTTCCTCGCTCCGCGGGAGGAAGAGGACGAAAGCGCCTACCGTGATGAACGAAAGCTGGAAGCCGACGTCGTACACTTCGCGGGGATTCGCGAGAAGAACCGCCGTCGCCGCCAGCGCCAGCGCCGACAGCGGGTCCGGGTCGCGCCGGACGAGGTACGCCGACAGTCCTGCCATAGCCACCATCGACGCCCGCACGATCGGCCCCTGGAGCCCCGTCGCGCAGGCATAGAGGGCAAGGAAGGCCGTCAGCAACAGAATCTGGGCGCCCCGCGGCGCTGGGAGGAGCGACAGCAGGGCCATCAACGCCCCGGCGAGAACCATCACGTGCAGGCCGGACGCCGAAACGATGTGGATCGTGCCCGTCTTCCGCAGATCGTCCTTGGCATCCCGATCCAGGTAGGTGTCCACGTTGAAGCACAGCGCGTCCACGGCGGCGGCGATCGGTTTGGGCAGGGTCCGGTCCGTGAACCGGAGGAAGGACCGGCGAATGGCCTCGGCCCAGCGGTACGGCCGGAAGCCGTGACGCTCGACGCGGAGGTAGCTTGCCCGGATCCTTCCAACGATGCCCTGGGACAGCAGATGGCGTTCGCTCGATTCGGAAAGGGGGCGGACGACGCCCCTCACGTGGATCCGGTCGCCGCGGGCGAGATCGGCGTCCGGCGAGGTCTGCATCAGGTAGAGGTCCTCGCCGGAAGCGATCGGGACCGTCGTGCGGTCTTCGTACAGCTTGGGCGTTCCTGCCACGACCGCTCCGCAGTCGACGAACGTCCGGCTCACAACCGGCGTCACCTCGGGGGGCGAGAGCAGAATCCCCAGAGAGACGCCTCCCAGCAGCCATGCGCGCGGCGGCCACTGGGGGAGGAGCACGACGAGGGCCAAAGGGATCGCCAGAGAAGGAAGGTGGTTCCTCGCCACCAAACCCGCGATCAGACCGATCGCGAGCAGAAGGAGAGGGCGGGCCTCAAGCTCCTTCTTCATCCTTCGGCCAGTTCGCAAGCCTCCGTTCGGCGATCTCGCGGATGCTGAGGTGGCGGACATCGGGCTCCGCCGGCGTCTGAGGGAGGCTCTCCTCTGCGGAAGGCAGGGGCCGAACGCCGAACCGGACGTTGGCGAAGATCTCGCCTTCGGCCGACATCCCGTTCAGGCGCTCCAGGATCTGCTCCTTGCGCATCCGGAGCTCCTGCGCCCAAACGTTGTCGCGCACGGCCACCCAGACCGTCCCCTTGTGGAACCGGTCCGGTCTCGAGCGCTCGGCAAGGAAGTCGCCCACCACCTCCGGCCATCTTCGAAGGACGGCCTGGGCGCGCGCCGCCAGCAACACCTCGCCGTTACCCAGCGCGCTCGGCAGCATGTGCCCGATCTTCCTCACGCATTAAGGATATTCGGTTGGCGAGGTTTGCGCCAGCCGGACTTAGCGCTTCTTGTCGAGTTCTGCGGTCCGTTTGCGAAGATCGTCCACGTCGCTCCGCATGGTGCCCAACCGGGACCGCATCGCGAGGAGACGCTGAGTAAGCTCGTCGATCTCGCCCTTCATCGGCTTGAGCGCGTCGACCTCTCCGCGAATCGCCCGGAGCTGGGCTTCGATCTGGGCCCGCTCCTGCGGTGTCGCCTTGACCGTACCGGCCTTGATCGCGTCGAGCCGGCTCTGGAGGTTCCGGTTCATCCCCGCGAGCACGGCGGCGAGCTCGTAGCGCGAGAGGGGCCGGCTCCCCTTGAACGTTCCGTCGGGGTAACCCTTCAGAAGGCCCTCCCTGAAGAGGGTGTCGACGGCGTCGAACGCCCAGTGGTTCCGCGGGACGTCGGGAGGCGCGCCATTCTGGGCGAATGCGGAGCACGCCAACGAGGCCGCAAGAAGTAAAGCCAGACGCTTCATGGTTCTGTTAGACGCTTTTTCTGTGCGAAAGGACTCGATCGAAAAGCTGTCGTATGATGGAACCCGTGATGATGACCGGCATTCTCTGTATAGGTCTGATGTCGATCCTTGGCCAAACCGTCGATCTGAACGAGGAGAGCGCTGCGAAGTGGCGCGACTACCTGCGACCGAAGCAGTCCGAGCTCGCCTTCGAGGAGTCCGAGTGGCGCCCCACGTTTTGGGAGGCCGTCGTCGAGGCCCAGAAGGGCGGGAAGCCGATCCTGCTCTGGGCGATGAACGGCCATCCGCTCGCCTGCACGTGAAACAACGGAGTCATCGCCAGGCGGGACGTCTGGTCTAACCCCGAAGTAAGGCATCTCCTCAAGCAGTTCGTCGTCGCCGCCGACGAAGTCTCGCGGCTGCAGACCGGCACCGACCCCGAATGCAAGCTGGCGCAGAAGGTGTTCGAGCAGGGGCACTACGCCGGACGCACCCGCCCCACCAACACGCGGCAGGGAACCTATGCGACGGCGCCGAGCGGCGTGCTGCTGGCCAGCATCAACTCCAACGACCCCAATGCAATGGCGGACATGCTCCGGCGCGCCCTCGACCGGTGGAACGCCATGAGCGAGTCGGAGCGGATGAACGTCGGCGCCGCGGCCAGGACCTCCGAAGTTCGAAGGCCCGAGCAGAAGTACCCGACCGACGGGTTGGTGCTGCGCGTGTTCTCGCGAGACCTCCCCCGCGAGAACACGACGAAAGACTGGCGAAAGGACGCGTGGAACCAGGACTACGCCTGGTTCACCAAGGCCGAAGCGAAGTCGCTTCTGCCCACCCGGCTCGAGCCCGGGCAGAAGGCGGAGGCGGGCAAGACGATCGCCGAGCGCCTGGCGCGACTCAACTTCGTCGACAACGTCCGCGGGCAGGTCCCGCCCTTCGACCCGGGCGACGTTCGGACGGCGCGTCTGGAGTCGGAAGTCGTCGGCGTCGCCAACGGGATCGTGCGGCTAAAGCTTGCGGGCGAGTCGGCGACCGAGAAGGAAGGAACCTGGCCGGTGGCGGGATATCAGGACATGAACGCGCCGTCGCCTCAAAAGCGCGGCGTCTCCGTCAGGCTCCTCGGTTCCGCCGAGTACGACACGAGGCTCGAGCGGTTCCGGGCGTTCGAGCTCGTGGCCGTCGGCACTCGCCACGGCGCTACCCAGTACAACGGGCGTCATGACGACCGTGGGCCTGCGCCCATCGGCTACCTCGCGACGCTGGCAGGGGATTCGCCGGCGGAAAGGGTCGCGCCCGCCTTTTACTGGTCGTACGGCTGGTAGCCTGCGAACATGCGCGCCCTCCGGATCGCCCACCTCACCGACATCCATGTGACGGACGGCCGGGGGGCGCCGGAGGGGCTCGCGCGAACCTTACGGCAGGTGCAGGCGCTTCCGGACCGTCCCGACTTCATCCTGACCGGCGGCGACCAGGTGATGGACGTCTTTCGCGAGAGCGAGGAAGCGTTCCGGACCCAATGGAGCGTGTTCCACTCCCTGATGCGCGACGAGCTGGAGCTGCCGATCGAGCACTGCATCGGGAACCACGACGTCTGGGGCTGGGGCGAGCGTGAAGGGAAGCGCCGGGCGATGGAGCAGCTCGGGCTTTCCCACGCCTACCGCAGCTTCGACCGCAACGGATGGCACCTCGTGGTTCTGGACTCGACCCACCCCTTCGGCGACGGATACACGGCGAAGCTGGACGAGCCCCAGTACGAATGGCTCGAGGCCGACCTCGCGTCGACCGCCCTCCCGGTGCTGATCGTGTCGCACATCCCGATCCTTTCCGCCGCCGCCTTCCTCGACGGCGAGCACGTGAAGGAGGATGGCGACTGGCATGTCCCGGGCGCCTGGATGCACGTGGACGTCAAGCGCCTCAAGGCCCTTTTCGGCCGGCATCCCCGCGTCAAGGCCTGCCTGAGCGGCCATCTCCACCTCGTGGACCGGGTGGACTACAACGGGGTGAGCTACTACTGCAACGGCGCCGTGTGCGGCGCGTGGTGGAACGGCTGCTACCAGGAATGCGCGCCCGGCTACGCGCTGGTCGACCTTTACGACGACGGGAAAGTCGAGTGCCGGTACCATCCGACGCAAGGCCTCGAGCCGAACCTTACCAGCACCGACTGACGCCGCCATTGCCAGCGCCCTCGGCGTCCTCAGCGCGGAAAAGAACTTCAGCTCCTACCAGCGGATCACCGCCCGTCGGTTCGGGTGGATCCGGAGGCGCGTGAACTTGCCCTGTCGCAGAACCTCTGCGTTCGACACCTGCAGCTCGGCGTCCGTCTCGAGCATCGCCCACTCCTCGCGATCGGAAGCTTCGAAAACCAGAGAACGGGACCCCGCGGATTCGGCTTCCAGCGTTGCCCACCGGATGGTAGCCGGCGAAAGCCGAACGTTCAGCGGAAGCAGCTTCGCCCGTCTGCCCGTCAGCGTGAGCGGAAGCCCTCCGAACAGTGCCTCGCCTCGCTTGTCCAGCCGGAACGTCTTCGGCTCGTCATCCAGATTCATCAGGCTCACGAACTCCTCGCACGCCTCGTTCTTGACCGAAGTGACGATCAATCCATCGATATCGTGCCGGAACGCGGGCGGGTTATCCGTCAGAAGCTCTCGCCAAAAGGCCGGGTGATGCGGGTACGCACAGCCGAGCACGGTCGCCGTGCCCGAGCGGACGCCGACCGCCTCGCTCCGGCCCACGATTTGTAGAAAGGCTTCGCCGCCGTCCAAGATCTGCGCGCGCCACGTCCGAACTTCCGGATGGCCGCCGTTCGCCCGAACCGAGAGGTGGTACCGGTTCGAAGCCTGAAGGAAAGCCTTGTGACGGATCCCGATTGCGTCGGACAGCACCGTGCAGGGACGGCCTTCCATATCCAGGAACGGTAGCTCCCCGTACAGGAGAAGCCGTCCTCCGGATCGGCAGTAGTCTGCCAACTTGCGCTGGATCGCCTCGTCCAGGTGCCGCGACGAGGCGAGGGCCAGGCAGGGGGCTTCGATCTCCCGGTTCTGGATATCGACGGCAGGGAAGCGGTAGCCGAGGAAGAGGAGGCTCCGCACCAGCCCCTCGAGGTAGCCGCGAGCACCCTCCAGGTTCTGTACGATCTCGCGCATCGGTCCGGGACGGTGCATATCCGTCTTGTAGTAGTCGGGCACGAATCCCAGGGCGACCTCGTCGTGATCCTCGTCCATGTCGGCCAGCTTGTCGGCCCAGACGAGCAGCCGCCGGGTCGTCTCCTTGAGCGCGTGGTAAGTGGGATCGAGATTCCCTTCCGGGTCGATCGGTGCGGCGAACCCGTGGCGCTCGCCCGTGATGGCGATCCGGCCGTTGCCGTCGTCGGGCGGGTCCTGCAGGTGCGGGTTCCTTCCGCCGGCAAGGAGGTAGTAGTTGATCAGGCGGTTCCCCTGCACGACGCTGAGCCGCGCTTTGAGGTCGGCGGCGGCGCCGGACATCCGCATCGCCCCCGTCTCGCCGTAGTCCCCGGTGCCGACCTCGAACTCCATCGACGCGATCGGCTGCCAGGGAGGGGCTGCCGCGTTCATGAACGCGTTGAGGAAGTAGAGGTCGGGCGCGTTCTCGCGGGTCAACTCGCCGAGGTAGTGGTCGGATCCGCAAAGATAGCCCTCCTTCTGGTAGCTCTCATAAAGCTGGTGGATGCCGATCGGAAAGCCGGTGCCTCGTCCTCCGCCGCTCCCGTGGATATTCACGATGAACGGCACCCCAGCCACTCCCTGGGCTTCGGCGAAACTCCTCAGCGTAGCGACGTATCGGGAGAACCGGTCCCGCTCGTAGTCGCCATAGTCGCGCAGGAGACGGGGGCCGATCTCTGGATCTGGGTTCCGGAGCTCCCTGGCCCGAATCGCCGGATCGTCCAGGTCGAACGGGTAGCGGCCGTGGCCGTACCGCCCGACGACCCACCGGGCGAAGTCGCAGAGCGTCCCGTCCGAAAGGTCGGGCTGGTTCGTGACCCACTGGAGCATCCCGATCTCGTTGTCGAGCTGCACGCCCAGCACATGCTCCAGCCGCCGGGCGACCACCGGCATGATGGCGGCGTACCAGCGTTCCACGTCTTCGAGGAAGCCCGGGTGGAGGTAGTCGAGCGTCGGGGTGACGGCCTTGTCGCCGTCCCAACTCACCGGAACCGCATCCGGGTGCTTCGAATACACCCAGGCGGGGATCCCCTCGTTCTTCATTTCCGCCATCACGAACGGTCCCGGGCGGGGAAGGAAACGCAAGCCGTGGGCGATGCAGAGATCCATGAACTCGGCGACGTCCCGGACGTCGATCTTCCCTTCCCTCTGCTCGTGGACGATCCAGGGGATGTAGGACGCGATCGCGGCGCATCCGAGGTCCTTCGCCTTCCGGACCCGGTCCTCCCACTCGTCCCTCCGAAGCCGGAAGTAGTGGATCTCGCCCGCGAAGACGAGGGCAGGCTTGCCATCGATCACGAGCCGTCGGTCGCGCATCTCCACCATGAGGCCGGGCTGAGTTTACGCGACGAAAAAGGGGCGGGAACCGCGTCCCCGCCCCTTTCAGAGTTTCAACGAAAGGTGCCGATTACCAGCGGCCGCCGCGGCCACCGCCGCCGTAGCCGCCACCACCACCGGAACGACCGCCGCCGCCGCCACCTCCGCTGCGGTTCTCCTTGGGCTTGGCCTCGTTGACCGTGAGCGTGCGGCCGTCGAGCTGGCCGTTGTTCTTCTCGGTGATCGCGGTGTCGAGCTTGTCGGCATCGACGTCGATGAAGCCGAAGCCGCGGCCTTCGATGATGCGCACGTTGGTCGCACCGTAGTCGGCGAAGTAGGTGGTGAGCTGCGACTCAGTCGCGGAGTACGACAAATTGCCGACGTAAAGGGTCTTTGTAGCCATTTTTGGGTCTCCCGTTATTCAATTGTTCCGGTGGAAGAGCAGGGGCTCGAAACTGTGAACCGGCCCAAAGGCGGGAGCCAAGACGAAGTCCGTACCGATCGCGCGCAACACTTGTATGTACCCCTTTACGTAGCACTTCGTTTCACTTTGCCAAGCAAGTTTGGAAATCCTCCGACGAACGAACCCGTAGGTCTTGCTTTCTTAGGACTCCGACACCGCCGACCGGCCCCAGCCGCTCTAACACTTGGGCGTCCGCCGCATTGTCTATCTCTGGCGCCTGACCCAAGGACTCATTTGACTCACTTTCCCGAAACCGATGCCCCGGCGCCTCGCATGCGCTTTGGCAGATTCTTCCTCCTAACCGGCCTCCAGTTCATGGCGGCGCTGGTTCTTGTGCGGCTTTTCGCTCCCTCGCTCTTCGCTCAGGAATCGGCGATGCCTCTGGGCGTCCTCGCCTGGGCGGCGCTGTTCGGCATCCCCCTCAGCCTATTCGAGTACCTCTACCACCGATACCTGCTCCACTCGGCGGTGCTGCCGTTCCTCGGATCGATGCATGCCGCCCACAGCCTCCACCACGGCCTCACCTCGGTCAAAGCTCCCATTTCCGGCAACACTCCCACCGAGCTGGTCACTGTGAAGAGCGAATACCCCGTCGAGCACGAGCATCAGGAGGAGGCGATGGAGTTTCCTTTCTATTCGGTCTCGATCTTCATGGCGATCTTCCTCGTACTTTTCGGGCTGCCGGCCAAGCTTCTGTTCCCCGAGACTCCCGCGATCCTCGGGATCCTCGTGGGGGCCACCCTGTACTACAGCGCCTATGAGCTTTGGCACGCCGTGCTCCACTTGCCCTACGACCGCTTTTGGAGGCCGGCGATGGAGAGCAGGAAAATCGGACCGGTCGTGCGGCGGGTCTACTGCTTCCACCTGATGCACCACTGGCGCCCTACCGCCAACCTA
>DASWVS010000382.1:0-3579 GCA_036401135.1 Fimbriimonas sp. | reverse complement strand
TGGCGATGCCGATGACGAAGTCGCCGGGCTTGACTTTGCCGCGGGGCAGCTTCTTCTCGGCGTCGACCACGCCGACGATCGAGCCGACCACGTCGAACTCGTCGTCCGTGTAGACGCCCGGCATCTCGGCGGTTTCGCCCCCGATCAGGGAGGCTCCGACGTCGTTGCAGGCTTCGGCCATCCCTCTCAGGATCTCCTCGAACACGAGCCCCTCGAGGCGGGCGCATCCGAAGTAGTCGAGGAAGAAGAGCGGGCGGGCGCCTTGGCACAGAATGTCGTCGACGCAGTGGTTGACGATGTCGTGTCCCAGGCCGCGGTACTGCCCCACCATCCCGGCCACCTTGGTCTTCGTGCCGACGCCGTCGATCGAACTGACGAGCAGGGGCCGGTCGACGCCGTCGAACTGGGCGCGATAGAGGGCGCCGAAACCGCCGATGCCGGAGACGACGTTCGCGTCGTACGTGTTCTGGAGCGAACCCACGACGGACCGGAGGGCGCGCTGCGCCTCGTCGATGTGGACCCCGGCGTCTCGATACGTCAATTCGTCCGGCATACGTGGGACTTTACCCCTCGGGGGCTACAAGGGCCGATAGCTGTTCGCGGCCAGGAAGTCCCACTTGCGGTAGCCGCCAAGCAGCCCCCCAACCTCGAGTCGTGACTGTGGAAAGATCCCTTCCATGGTCCAGACGCGCTTGACCCGGGGCGCCGCCGGGTTCGTCAGGACGTCGGCGTAGGCGTCGCCGTCCACATGGACGAAAGCGAGGATCCGGCTGTTGAAGTTCCGGGCCGGGTCCTCCGGATGCGGATCGGGGTCGCAAGTCGCCCAACTATAGGAAGTGACCTCTCCCCACTGGGTGTAGCCGTAGCGAAAGTTCTGGTTCGCCGGGTTTTCGTATACGATGTCGGTCTGCCCGTCCTTGTCGAGGTCGCAGATCGCGAGAACGCGCGTGTACACCGGATCCGGCATGTTGTTCACGACCGGGACGAACGTCGCGGTGCCGTCCGCTTCAACCTCATACCCGCCCAGAGCCTCGGTCGACGGGTCGTAGAGCACGACTTCCGGAATGCCGTCCACGTCGAAATCGCCGATGCCTTTGACTTCCGTCAGACCGTTCGCCGGAACACCGAGGTTGAACTCCTGGAAGAGCTCGCCGTTCCCGTAGTAGCGACGCAAGATCAGCGAGCCCTCCGACATCAGGGCAAGATCGATGCCGATCGCTCCCTTCAGCTGGCCAATGGTCGCGGAGGTAAAGACGGGAACCCGCTGAAGGTGCACCGCATCATAGATGGCCGCGGTGGAGTCCATGAAAACGGCCCGGTAGATCGTTTTGGTAGACGTCTCCGGACTTTTCGCCAGAATGACGACGTCGGGTTGGGCAATGGCTCCGCAGGCGGCCAGGGCAGCGAGGGCGACAGAGCGGGAAAAGCGGAACCTTGCATCCATACCAAAAATGTTAAAGCCCCCTCGCTGAACTCGTCAAGACGATGAGTTAGGGCCTTATGCGGTCTCCAAGACAAAACCAGCCCCTAAACGCCTTAGCATCAGCAACTGACTAGGCGCACCGAGGGATTCGGGCTACCCTCCACATCCGAGATCCGGAGAGACGAAAAAGCCCCCGTCGGAGAGGCGCGAGGCATCCTCGCCAACGAGGGCCGCTTACGGGAAGTCCGGGCTGCCTGCCGCCGTCATTCCATCCACGGTCGGAAGTAGTGCGAATGAACCCAAGTGGCAACCCTTTCGCCGACCCTTCTCGCCGCGTCATCGGCGAATCGGAAGTGGATCCCCTCCCAAACACGGGCATCGACGACGGCCGCACACACATCGGAGAACTTGCCGAAAACCGCCACATCGGTGTCCGACTTCTTGATCTCGATCGCCATCTCGTTGGTCCCGAAGAAGTGGGCGGCGGACCGGGCCACCGAGGCGGTCAGGGTGTTCGCCCCGGAAGGATAGTCCTGATAGGGCGGGTTGGACAGAAGCGGCGTCCAGGTCGAGTCGCTCATCTGGATGTGGGTGCTGGGCCGCCAGTAGTTGTAGTACTTCTTGGCATGCCAAGTCGTGATGAGCGCATCGGCCGCGGAGACCGAGGTCGCCGCGAGGAGCTTCGATGACTGGCTGATGTCGGCGAGGTGGGCCATGCTCAGCTCCCGAACCATGCGGGCGAATACCGGCTGGTAGGCGAGGTTCCAGAAGATCGCCGCCTGTGTCTGCGCCTCGGACCTCTTGCTGTCCGTCGCTCTGCCGTAGAGCCTCACTTCCTCGAGATCCCGGAGGTATCGCTGACTGGTCAGGGACGGTGGGGGTGGGGGCATGAACTGATCCGCCGAGGCGACCGCGAACGGCCGCACGTCGGCCAGCCACACGGCCGCCATCGGCGCAGCCGACCGCCACTGCCCGTCCGCGTTGTTGCCAAAGAACAATTCCCAGGGCTGGGGCGGCATGAAACCATCACCGAGCCGGTTTATGTTGAGGTTGTGCGCAGCCTGTGCCCCGACCGCGCAGCCGGGGTCGTCGAGCGCGAGACTGTGGCTGGCCATGTAGTTCTCCCAGATGCCTGTGATGGTCGTCTCCTGGAGGGGGAACCGGGCGGTCAGGACGTCTCGCGCGGCGGTCGCGGCCGCGGCTTCCACCGATCCGGTGGCGTTGGGAATGGCGCTCAGGTAGGGCCGGTACTCCATGGAGTACGACTGGACGGCGTCATAGACGGCGAGCTGGACCGCGGCGGCATCCACCAGGTTGCTGGGGCCGGGCCTTGCTTCCGGGGTTCCTCCCGCGGCGGCGATTCGCTCGAAGGCGATCTGGTTCCAATCGGTGACCACGTCGGCGTGTGCCGTGCGAGCCAGCCCGAGAGAAACGGAACAGGCGATGAGGGCTCCTGCGAGCGCTCGTGAACGTACCTCGAATGCAAAGAAACACATGAGTCTCCTCTTTTTCAAGAACAGGGCAAATGATACGACACTTCTAATGGGATTGTTAAGGCGTTTTGTACAGCATCTGCAGACCGAACTTATCCGACAGCAAGCCGTCGCTTGTCAGACCTACCGCTGCGGAACCCTCTCCTGGTACTCCTTCGACTTCGGCATCCACGTCGAAGGCTATCAAGGATGTTCCCCCTTTTAACCCCGCTCAAATGACTGATGTTCGAAGGGCGGTTCGTGCGACGCATCGCAGGCCCAAAGGGCCGAGAATCCAGAAGCGAAGGGCGCAGCCCTGGTAACTGAGAATGATTGATGCTCGAAGGGCGGTTCCTGCGAGGCATCGCAGGCCCAAAGGGCCGTGAATCCAAAAGCGAAGGGCGCAGCCCTGGTCGCGGCAAGACCCCGCCTACGCGAGCGGCCCGAGGGGCCGCGATTCAATCCCAGAGATACCGCTCGTCGAACTCCAGCCCCGCCTCTTGCAGCAGCCCGCGGAGTTCGTCTTGAAAGGTGGCCTTGCGGTGGTGCTCCTCTTGACTCCGAATGTAGGCGATCAACCGATCCGCCTCGGATGGCCCCACCGAAAACGCCCCGTAGCCGGCCTGCCAGGCGAACGCCTCGCATCGGGGGAACTCGCCCTTCACCCGCTTCGAGGTGCTCGTC
>DASWVS010000381.1:0-2403 GCA_036401135.1 Fimbriimonas sp. | reverse complement strand
TGATGTCCTGGTTCTCCGCGATCGCCCGTCGCAGCTGCACCTTCGTCTTCACCGACGCAGGGTGGATGAACGACCCCGGAAGCGTGTCGTGGTGGTGGTGGAAGGCGATGTCCTCCCATGCCCTCTGGAACGCCTCCTTCGGGTAGGCGAAGCCGAACATCGAGGCCACCGTCGCGACCGCCTCGGCCGACGAGGTCGTGTACTCGGCGTACCGGTTGAGCTGCTTCACCTCGGCATGCGTGGTGTAGCAGCCCTCGAAGATCGGGTTCAGCTCGTCGGCGACCACCGGGATCCTCGAGAGGTCGTAGGTGCGGAGCTTGTCGAAGAACTCGGTGGCGGTGCTGAAACGGACCTTGGGCTTGCTCGGGTCCTTCATCCAGCCGAGCGCCTCCTTGATGTCCTCGCGGGTCGGGCCGCCGCCGTGGTTGCCGACGCCGTACACCCAAAGCATGTCCTTGCTGCCGTTGTTGCGCTTGAAGTCCAGCATCTCCTGGAAGTTCGCGTAGGAGAGGTCGGCGTTGTACCAGGAGTTGGTCGCCGGCTCCTCAAAGGCGAGCACCTTCGAGCCGTCGAGGCCCTGCCACCAGAACAGCGGCTTGCCCTTGCCCGCGCGGCAGAAGTAGTAGGAGTCGCAGCCGCCCAGCTTCAGGATCTGGGGCATCTGGGCGGTGTGGCCGAAGGTGTCCGGCTCCCAGCCGACGGTGGCTGTCTTCCCGAAACGAGAGCGGAAGTAGCGCTGGCCGTAGAGGAAGTGCCGGGCGTGCGACTCGGGCGAGATCATGTTGGTGTCGCCCTCGTCGACCCTTCCGCCCACGAGCTCCCAGCGGCCCTGCTTCACCCGGCGCTGGATCGCCTTGAACAGGTCGGGGTAGTTCTCCTCGATGGTCTTGTAGATCGCCGACGAGCTTTGGCTGAAGGTGAAGCCGGGGAACTCGTCCATGAACTTGTCGACCTGGACGAACGTGTCGCGCGAGGCGACGATGCCTTCCTGCCACTCCCACAGCCACATGAGGTCGATGTGGGCGTGGCCGACGAGGTGGCCCGTGTAGCTTTCCATCGCGGGATGGGTGTGCTTGAGGGCCGTCTGCACCGTGTGCAGCGCCGCCGCCACCTCTTGGGGGGTCGCCTGCGCGTTGCGCTCGATGTTGTCGAGGGCGACGGTCGCTTCGAGGATGTGAGCCTGCAGGTGCGGGTTGGGGCTCTCCTTCACGAACTCGCGCGCCAGCGCCACATCGCGTCGCGCCTGCTCCAACGAACGCACCCGCTCTGCCGTTTGCACGACTTCGGCGCGCGCTGCTTCGACGTTCGCCGTCCGGCCGCGGTCCACGACCGCCACCCACGGGTTCCGGGTGTAGCCGTTGGTGCCTTCTAGCGATCGGACCGCGGGGAGGCCGTTCTGATAGATCCAGGCGGTTTTGCCGTCCGCACGCTCTACCCGGACGTTGTCCACGAACTGCGCGTACCGCCCGTTCTCGTCCCCCTCGAAGACCAGGTTCCACTTCTCGCTGGTCTTTCCTTTCAGGAAGTCCAGCGGGATCCTCCGCGTCATCCACCTGCCGACGGCGTCGGTGAGGATAGCGTCACCATGGGCACGCCGCCCGCTTTGGTCCAGCGCTCCCGAATCGCGCAGGTCTCCGCCCCCTTGGAACTCGATGTCGATGCCGCCTTTAGCCGACGGGTTCTTCGGGTCCAGGAGGATGTCGTAGACGAGCACGTCCCCGGGTTGGAGCGTCAGCTTCTGGTCGCTGAACCGGTAATACGTGTGGAAATTCCCGTTTCCTTTGGCGAGGTTTTCCGAGACGAAGCCGAGCACGTCGTCGGGGGCTTGCGCCAGAACGGCGGCGAGCAATACGGAGAGCATTCCAAAAGCCTAGCACGGGGAAACCTTCTCCGTGCCGAGACTGTCATGGGAACAGGATATGAGAATCACAGTGACCGTTGAAAAGATCGACGGAGGGGATCAGTACACCTTCGATACCGACCATGGGGATGTGGTGGAGTTCTCCACCGAGAACGAGATGGCCGATGTCCAGGGAGCCGACGGCGTGATTCGCCGGCAGCCGACCGGCCGGTTCCTCCTCTCGCTCCGAGCGGCAGGCGTGGCGTCGACGGCAGCGCCGACCACCGGAGCGGTCGGCGCGACCGAAGTCGTGACGCAGAAACGCGTCGAATACCTCTAGCCTCAGGACTGGACGTACACCTGGTAGGTGTACGTCAGCGTCAGCGACTGTCCCGGTTCGAGCTGCTTCGACCACTCGAGGCGCATCCGGGGATTGATCGCCATCAGCCGCTTGGCGAGCTTCGTGGCCTTCGGGTCACCGTCCGACGACACGAGTTCGCCGGTGAGTTCTTTGGTCACCTTGATGTCGACCTTCTCCCGCTTCGTGTTCTGGATCACCAGCG
>DASWVS010000380.1:0-10680 GCA_036401135.1 Fimbriimonas sp. | reverse complement strand
ACCGGACTGCCTACCTCCTGAAGATGCCGACCTGGGGTCGGAAATTCCGGCTCGGTGCGGACTGGTTCCTCGACTTCCTCCTGCCGAGCCCTCCCGTTCAGCTCGGGATCGGAAGGAGCAATCGGGAAATAGGCCGGGTGGAGGCGAAGAGGGACTCGGCTCTGGCCGAAAAGGCGAGTGTGAAGTAGGGCGGTCAGTCGCGATGGAGGTCGCGAAAGTTCTTCGCTTTCCTCTCCTCGCTCAGCATCCACTTTCGGAACAACAGGTAGCCGACCACCGCGACGCCCACGAACGCAAGGCCCCCTACGGTGAGAACGACGGCGAGTTCGGTCATGGGTTGTCGTGCGGGATGTCCTTCGCTGGCAGCCACACCGGCTTGCCGTCCTTCCAAACCGCGATCGGGTTGCCCAGCCTCTTGTGTCTTGAAAGCGCGTTCCGCACGGCCTTCTTCACGAGGCTGTCCACCCGCTCGTCGTCGACGAACCGTCGGGCGAGGTCTTCTCGGTCGTGCTCACTCATGATGCGTTTTCAAAGGCAAGTTGATCCCAAACCTCGGGGCGGTTGACGAGGACCGGGCAACCGTCCCCACCCTTGGCGATCAGCTCAGGATCGGCTTCGCGTGAATTATCGTACAACCTCCACGTGTCGACGATCGGCATATAGAGCCGAAAAAGGTTCTCCTTCCCTTTGACGAACCGTCGACGGATCGTTGACTCGGGGACGTCGTGCCCCCCGTCCCGCACGCGCCCCTCCACACGCTGGACGGCAAGATCCTCTCCCGGGAGCCACAGGAACACGAGATGGACCTGGTACCCCTCCTCGCGCCACTCCCGGACGTTGGACGCCAGGCTTCTCGTCGCGAGGGTCGTTTCGAAGGCGAAGTCCTCGCGTTCGGCAAGCATTTCCGCCAGCCGGTCGAGCAGGATCCTTCCCGCATTGATGTCCGCCGTTGTTCCGGGCTTGCCGGTCAGTTCCTCGGCGATCTTGTCGGCGTTGATGAAGGTCATATCCGGCGGAAGGAGCATCGTCGCCGCGGTGGACTTGCCACTGCCGTTGGGTCCCGCGATGATGACGGCTTGCGGAGGTACGGGCACGGCATCATTCTGGCAGGACCGCCGACTCGAGGTGATACACTGCCCCTTATGAAGAGGGTCCTGGTGACCGGCAGCTCTCGGGGCATCGGTCGCACCATCGCCGAGCGGCTTGCCAAGGACGGGTGGCACGTCGCGCTCCACTACAGCGCCGCCAAGCGAGAGGCGGAAGATCTCTATCGGCGCCTTGGCGAGCAGGGGGTCGGGCTCTACCAGCAGGACCTGAACGATCCGGGCAAAGTGCAGGAGCTGTGGCAGAACGCCCTGCTGGACGGTCCCCTCCACGCTCTCGTGAACAACGCCGGCGTCTATATGCCCATCGACTTCCTGGGTGCCGGCGACGCCGCGTTCGAGGCGAACTGGCGGAGGACGTTTTCGGTGAACTTCGAGTCGCCGGTGCTGCTGACGCGAGCCGCCTGCCGACACTTTGCGGAGCAGGGCGGCGGCAAGGTGCTCAACGTTGCAAGCCGGGTCGGCTTCCGGGGAGAGGCCGGTGCCGCTCTCTACGCCGCTTCGAAGGCGGCTTTGATCAACCTTACACGCTCGCTGGCGGTGGAACTGGCGCCGAAGAAGATCGGCCTGTTCGGCATTGCTCCCGGCTGGGTGGAAACGGCGATGGCTCGGGAGGGCATGGCCGAACGACGCGCCGAGATCATGGACACCATTCCTCTCGGGCGGATGGCCAGCAGCCACGACTGCGCCGCGGCCGCATCGTTCCTCCTTTCCGACGAGGCCGCGTATCTGAGCGGGGTCGTGATCGACATCAACGGGGCGAGCTACTTCCATTGAGAACGAATTGCCGCGCCGTCTGGAGCGTCCAGTAGCTGTGCCGCTCCTCTCGCTGATCGCCTGCGCGGCCGTGCTCCAAGCCCCGATCGATCAACCCCCGCGTCTTCGTACCATTCTCGAGAACGGGGCGGTGGTGTTGGTCGAGAAGGCCCCTGGAGACACCGCCACCCTCTCGTTGTCGATCTCCGCCGATACGTTTCCCGAAGTCCCCGTTCACAACGGCGTCCGCCACCTCCTCGAGCACCTCATGGCGCGGGGAGCGAGCGGCGATCTCGACCTTCGGCTCGAGACGGCTGGCGGGTTCCTGAGAGCCAGCACGTACCGCGACGCGATCCAGTTCGAGGTCACCATCCCGAAGAGCCGCCTCGACCTCGGGTTTCAAGCCATCAGAGAAACGCTTTCCCTGGGGCAGGTGGCTCAGGAGCAGATCGCGCATGAGGCCGGCGTTCTTCGGCATGAAGACCGTCTGAGGAGCATCCCGGCCAAGGTTTCCGCCGCCGCGTGGGACAAGGCCTACGAGGGCCAAGCCCCCGATCCCTTCGGAAACCTCGACGTGATCGCCGCGACGACACCGAAAACGCTCATCGACGCCCACCGGAAAATGATGAGGGGCGGCGGCGTCGCCTTGGTGGCGGTCGGCGACCTGGACCTCGACGAGACGACCCGGAAGGCAAGGGAGATTCTCGCCGCCCTCCCTTCGGGCAATCCTGAGAGGGTGAGGAGGGGCGAGGCCAAGGCCGGCAGCGCGACGGTCGAACTGGACTCCAGCGCGGCGGCCGTTTCCGTGCCAGGATTCGACCTTCCTTCGACCGCCGCCAGCCTGATGGCCGGCCTCGCGCTCGCCTCCGAGATGGAAGGCGCCTGGTTCATCTACACCCCGGCAGCCGGACCCAGCCTGATGGTTCTTGGCGGGGAGGGGATGCAGAAGGTCAAGGTGGAGGGCCTCTACCGGCCCGGGCGCCTCCTCGCCCGAAGATGGATCCAGACTCAGTTGCAAACCCCGCGCGGCATCGCCTCTTTCCGCGGCCTGCTCCTCTGCCAGAACCCGGCCCTCCGTCCCGAGACGATGCTCGAGCAAATCGATCGGGTTTCGGCGGCGCAGTTCGAGGAAGCCGTCACAAGGTACCGCGGGGAGCAGGCGATCCGGGTGGTCGGACGGTGACCTCGCTCGTTGCCGCCTTGCTCCTCACCCAGGGTTCGCCGGAGGCGACTTTGCAGGTCGTCGTGGGGTTGCCCGAGTTGTCTCCGAGCGAAACGTCCACGCTCGGGTTGATCACGCGGGTCGCGCCGCGAATGACTGAAGACTACTCCCAGCGCGACATCCTGCAGCTGACGAGCGGACGTCCGGTCGTGATGCAGCTGATGCCGGACCACGTGCGGCTCTCCATATCGGTCGATGGAAGCGAAAGCCTCTCGACCGTCGGCATCGCGGAATCGATCCTTCGGCGCGCCGTGATGCGGCAGGAGGATATCGACTCGGACCGGGGCGGCCCGATCGACGACTGGATTTCTGCCATCCTCGCGCCCAGGCCCGCATCGGCCTCGAAGCGGAGGGCGGACGTGCTCGCGCTGTACCGCCGAGTCTTCAGGGCTGGCAGCCTGCACCTGTTCACCGGAGGCAGCGCCGACACGGCTCGAATCTCGGAAGAATGGAACCGGCGCCTGGATACTTGGGTGGAGCCGAGAACCCGGGCGCGGGCCAGAGCTTCCGAGCCGACGACAAACCCACGGAGAACGGCCGGGTTCTCGACCGTAACGCTCGTGGGCAAAACGATTCCGGCGAGAGACCCGGCGCTCCCGACCCGAATCCTAGCGCTCGTCGCCTTGGGGGTGGGCAAGGCGGGATCTCTCCACCGAGTCTGGCGCGAAAAGAACGGCTGGAGCTATCGGCAGGAGGCGGTCCTCCTTCCCGTCCAGGCGGGTTGGCAACCCCAACTCGTCGCCGCGATGGATCCCGCAAACGCCGCCACCGCTCGAGACGCGCTTCGCGAGGACGTCGCCGCCTGGACGGAAAGGGACCGGGATAGGGCGTTGGGGGCGGCTGAAGGCGCTTTCGTCCACTGGACGCTGCCGAGCCCCCTCTACCTCGGTTCGGGCGGGACGCTCGAGAACAACCTGGCCGACCGGACTTACCTGGCCGGTTTCTGGCGATGGAAAACCCACACGCCGTGGGATCCGCCGCGCCTGGTGGAGCTCATGTCGATGATCAAACTCGGTGAACTCAAGGAAACGGCTCTCGAGATCGTGAACGGCTCGAGCCTCCGGATCCTGCCCGAGTGACTAGAGCTCCGCGAACTCCGGGTGCTTCCGGCAGAGAGGAAGGAAGTCGCATCGAAGGCAAAGTGGCTTGAAGACGGGGACCAGCTCTTCGTAGTCCTCGCCGAGGATATCGTTGCCCAGGCGCCGAAGGTCCGCCTCGAACTCATCGATTTGCTCGTCGGTCAGGCCCACCGTCGCCGAGGCGCCCGTTCTCAAGGCGATGATGGTCGCGCACACCGGCCGGTCCGGGAACTTGCGCCTAACGAGCAGCTGGTAGCAGGCCATCGCGATGTCGTCGGCGACCTCCTCCTCCGTAACCTCCTGCCTACCGGACTTGTAGTCGACGACCTCCAGCCGCCCGTCCGGCCATTCGTCGAGCCGGTCCAGCCTTCCGATCAGAACGAAGTCGCCCAGGTCGTACCGCAGCTGGCGCTCCACGAAGAGCGTCTTCGCTTCCGTCGGGCGCTGCTTGGTGACGGAGACGTAGCGCTCCAGGATCTCCCGCCCCTCGCCGTAGGCTTCCGCCATCTCCTCAGCGGATGAAAACCCGGCGTCGATCCAGCTTTCTTCCAAGGCTCCCAGAGCTTCGTCCGTCGTCGTCACGCCGGCGTCGTTCGAGTCGTGGAACCGTTCCAGGACCCGGTGCAGCGACGATCCGAACGAGTAGTAGCTCTTCGATCGGAGGTACCACCTTCCCCTGGCGTCGACGTAGGTCCACCGAAACTTCACCGGGCAGGCGAGGTAGGTGGTGATTTTGCTCGGGCTGAGGGTCGGCTTCCGCGGCACGTCCTATTTTCCCCGCTCGCCGAGTTCCCGCTCGAGGAAGGCTCTCAAAAGCGCGCCTTGGTGCTCGCCGTCGAGGAGAAAGGCGTCGTGGCCGTATGGCAGGTCGATCACGGAGTGCTGCGACCGGCACCCGGCGACGAGCGCCATGTCGTGAGCCCGGGCCGCCTGGTGCGAAGGGTAGAGCCAGTCGGTCGTATAGCTGACAAACAGAAACTCCGCCAGCGCGCCCTCCAACGACCGCAGATCGTAGAAGTCGATGGCTTTGGAGAGAAGGAGCAGACTGTTGGCGTCGAAGCGGGTGGTGAACTTGTCTCCCTGGTAGTTCAGGTAGCTCTCGATCTGGTACTCGACGCCGAGATGGTAGGACAATTTGTCCTTCGACTGCAGCCGGCGACCGAATTTCACCTCGAAGGCCTGTTCGCTCAGGAAGGAGAGGTGTCCGATCATCCGCGCCACCGAAAGCCCGTCGGCAGGAGGATCGTCGAGCGGGTAGTCCCCGCCTCGCCACTTCGGGTCTCGCATCACCGCCTGGCGCGCCGCCTCGTTGAACCCGATCTGCATCGCCGAGTGGGCAGGGGCGCTCGCGGTGCAGAACACTTTGTCGACGCGCTGCGGATATTGGACCGCCCACTGCAGCGCCTGCATGCCTCCCATGCTTCCCCCGGCCACGCACCGAAGGCGGTTCACCCGGAGCGCGTCCAACAACCGGGCCTGCACCTCGACCATGTCGCGCACGGTGACGATCGGGAACGTGGATCCATAGGGTTGCCCGTCTCCCCTGTCGGAGGAGGGGCCCGTCGTGCCTTGGCAGCCCCCGAGGCAGTTCTGGCCGATAACGAAGTACCGTTCGGTGTCGATCGCTTTGCCGGGTCCGACCAGCCGGTCCCACCACCCGACGGCGTGGGAGTCGCCGGAGAGGGCGTGGCAAACGAGAACGGCGTTGTCGCCCGTGAACCGGCCCCAGGTTTCGTAGGCAACCTCGACGTTTGGCAGGTACCCTCCTGCTTCGCAGGAAATCGGACCGATCTCGACGAACCGTTTGCGCGACAGGACCGGTGAGGTCCGTTCGTTCTCTTCGAAGAGGGCCGGGTCCACCCGAATAGTATGCCATCGCCCGTCGCACCCGCCGCCCCTGCGCCTTCCGACGCCGGGGGAAATGGCGATTTGACGAACCTAACGCGATCGATCGGGAGTTAGTATTAAGTGGAATCGTCCCTATGAAGAAGTTGCTCTCCATTCTCATTCTCGGCTTGGCGTCGTTCGCAGCGGCCGAGGAAACCTACCTGGGCATGTACCTCCAGGGCTCCAAGATCGGATACACCAGCTACACCTCGATCGACGCCAAGCTGAACGGCAAAGCGGTGCGACAGAGCGACTCGAAGACGCGGATGGGAGCGGGGCTGCTGGGGGCCGCCCTCCAGATCGAGAGCGACTCGACGACCTGGCCGGACCCGGCCGGCCGGCCCGTCAAGATGCTGTTCGCGATGCGCAGTTCTGGCCGCGAACAGAAGGTGAACGCGGCTTTCGGCTCGTCCGAAGTCAAGCTCGACATCGAGAACTCCGGGACGAAGAGCCAGAAGGTTCTCAAGATCCCGCAAGGCGCACCCATCGTGGACGATCCGATCTCGCTGGTGGTCACCGGCAGCAAAGCGCGGGTCTTCTATGTGCTCGACCCCACCACGGTCTCGTTCGTGAAGAACAACGTTCGGGTACTCGGCAAAGGGAGCACGACCGTTCGCGGCAAACCGGTGCAGGGCACCGAGATCGAGATGGTCGATCCGCGGGCGACGACCAAAGTCTGGGTGTCGGCGAAAGGCGACCTGATCAAGGCCGAAGCGCCGATGGGGATCGAAATGATCCCCGTCAGCCGCGAGGAAGCGCTCGGCAAAGCTCCTGCGGGATCCCCGATCGTAGACCTCGCCTCGGCGACCAGCCTGAAGACCGACCGAGAGATCAATGATCCCGACTCGCTTTCAAAGCTCAAGCTGATGTTCGAGGGCCGTGATCTCTCCCGGGTCCCCTCCGACGCCCACCAGACGCTCAACGGCAGCGGCAAGGAGTGGGTGGTCACCGTGCACCCTCTTCGCCTGACGGACGGCGACTCCATCTCGATCGAGGAAGCCGGCAAGCAGCAGGCGGCATGGGTCAAGCCCAGCCTCCACATCCCCTCCGACTCGGCCCGGTTCAAAGCGATCGCCAAGGAGGTCGTCGGCGATTCGCCGGACGTTCGGTCGGCGGCATTGAAAGTGCGAGCCTATGTGAATCGAACGTTGAAGCCGAACGCGGGCATCGGCGTGCTGCGCGACGCGAACGACGTTCTCGACACGAAGGAAGGCGTCTGCCGGGACTATGCGATCCTCGCCGCCACGATCAGCCGGGCAGCCGGCATTCCGACGCGCCTCGTGAGTGGACTCGTGAACTGGGACGGCACCTTCTACTACCACGCGTGGGTGGAAGTCTGGGACGGCGGCCGTTGGCTCGCCCTCGATCCGACGGGGGGTTCCGAACAAATCTCCGCCGCCCATGTCAAACTTGCGAACGGCAACGTCGAAGACGCTTTCACCTTCACCTTCCTCGAGAAGGCGAAGGTCAAGGTATTGGAGATGAAACGAGACTAGTATGGAGAAGAAGGGCAAGGCCACGAAGATCCGCGCCGCGGGGCGAGAAATGAGTCTCTGGCGCATCTTGGCGCTCTTCGGCTTCGGTGCGGCGGGAGCCCTGCTTCTGGGTTCCCTTTCCGACGAGATCCTGAACGTCCTTTACCAACGGATCAGCGGCTTCATCACCAAAGCGCCCCCCGCGGGAGGGTATCAGGGCAACGCGATCCTGAATGCGATCCCCTTTATGATCCTGGGTGCGATCCTCGGCGGATTCGTCGGGACCCGCGTGCTCACGCTCCTCGAGCAGTTCGACGCGAAGTGGGGCAAGATGGAGATCGGGGACAAGGTCAACGTCTTCCTTGGAGCCTTCGTCGGGTTCGTCGGTTCGGTCCCCTTCCTCGTTCTGTTCCTGGATCTGTCCCTCGAGCCCCACTACAAGGCGCTCCTGGTCACGATCGTCATCTTCGGCTTGTCGACCCTGAGCATCTATATGCTCCAGTCGATCGCGGAAGTTCTGCCCTGGTCGAGGGTGCAGGGCCGCGGCAAGCGAAGCGGCGCAAAACTCCTCGATACGAACGTGATCATCGATGGCCGGATCTACGAAGTCGCCCGAAACGGGTTCCTCGAGGGCGAGATCTACGTCCCCGGCTTCGTGCTCGACGAACTACAGTACATCGCCGACAGCCACGACGCCCTTCGAAGGCAGCGAGGCCGCCGCGGCCTGGAAGTACTCCGCCACATGCAGGCAGAGTTCCCCCTTGAGGTCCGCGTTCACGACCGTCTGGCTCCGGACGCCGGCGACGGGGTCGACGGCCGCCTGGTTCGGCTTGCCAAGGCGATCGGCGCCGACATCGTCACGAACGACTGGAACCTGAACCGGGTAGCCGACCTCCAGGGCATCCGCGTGCTAAACCTGAACGAGCTCAGCATCGCCCTCCGAACCAACGTACTGCCCAACGAGACGCTGGAGCTCACCGTCATTCGCGAGGGGAACCAGTCCGGCCAGGGCGTGGGCTATCTCGAGGACGGGACGATGGTGGTCGTCGAGAACGGCAAACCGTTCATTGGAGAGACGCTGGAGGTGACGGTCACTCAGGTCATCCAGACCGAACGAGGAAAAATGATCTTCGGGAAGGCCGAAGGAGTGGACGAGCCGAGGCAGGATCCGCCTCAACCCCCTCCGCGCCGATCCTCGAGCCGCAGCCGCCAGCAGACCCCATGAAAGTCGCTGCCGCGATCCTCGCTGCCGGACGCGGTACCCGCTTCGGCGGCGACAAGACCGAGGAGCGGCTGGGAAACCGCAAGGTCTGGGAGTGGTCCTTCGACACGTTCCGGACGCATCCCGAAGTCGATCACGTGTTCCTCGTGACCACCCCCGAGAAGGCGAGCCGCTATGGGGGCGTCGTCGGGGGGGACACGCGCCAGGCGAGCTCTTACGAGGCCGTCCGAGCCTCGGAAGGCTTCGACGTTCTCCTGATCCATGACGCAGCGCGCCCGTTCGTGAGCCATGGCGTGATCGACCGAGTTCTCGAAGGGATCGGACAGGCGACGGCGGCAGGTGCGGCGCTGCCGGTTTCCGACACCATCAAAGAGATGGGTGACGGACGCATCAGGACGCTCGATCGGAGCCATCTCTGGGCCATGCAGACGCCTCAGGGCGCTTATTGGGACGTCCTCAACCAGGCGCATCTTCGTGCCACGGCGGAGTGGACCGACGAGATGGCGCTCGTGGAGGCCCTCGGGGTACATCCCATGCTTGTGAACGGAGATCCCGCCAACTTCAAGATCACGACGCCCGAGGACCTCGTCCGGGCAAGGTCCCTGGTCGAGTCAGAAACCCGGACCGGGATCGGCTACGACATCCATGCGTTTTCCGACGATCCCAAGCGGACCCTCTTCCTCGGCGGCGTCGCCTTCGAGGGTTCGCCGGCGCTGGAGGGGCACTCGGATGCGGATGTGCTTCTTCACGCGATGACGGACGCCCTGCTCGGCGCGGCCGGGATGGGGGACATCGGCCTGCTCTTTCCGAACACGGACCCTCGGTGGAAAGACTGCCCTTCCCTTCATTTCCTCGAATCCGCGCGCGACGAGCTTTCCAAGAGCGGGTGGCGGGTCGTCCACCTGGATGCGACCGTCATCGCCGAAACGCCGAAGGTCATGGCGCGAGCGTCCGAGATACGGCATAAGGTGGCGGACGCGCTCCGGATCGAGGTCGACCGAGTGAGCCTCAAGGCAACCACCAACGAGGGGCTGGGAGCCATCGGGCGCTCCGAAGGGATCGCCGCGTTCGCCGTCGCCACGATCCGCCGATAAGGCGGTCCTAACGCTCCGTTTCCCCGGCGAAGGCAAGAAACGCGACTTCGCGCGCGCCTGCGGCTCGAAGCGCCCGCGCACACTCCCGCGCCGTCTGGCCGCTCGTCAGGACGTCGTCGACCAGCAGGATGCTCATCCCCGGCGCGCCCTTCGCGCGGAACGCCCCCTGCAGGTTCGTGAGCCGCTCCTCGTGCGAAAGTCCGACCTGAGGCCGCGTCGCCCGGACTCGAAAAAGAACGTCGGTTCGGACGAGGGCGGCGGGAAACGCCTCGCAGAGGAGTTCCGACTGGTTGAACCCGCGGGTGCAGCGCCGGCTCCAGTGGATCGGGACCGGCACCACCGCGTCGACGGGCGCGAACACCTCTTCGTAACGCCGTTTCAGGGCTGCCGACATCGCCGAGGAGAGCGACGTTCTGCGGTTGTACTTCAGCAGCTGGACCGCCTGCGCGGCACGGCCGTGGTAGCTGTAGACGGAAGCCCACGAAGCCACTTCGCCGTCCCCCGACCGAAACGGAAACCGGGCTTCGGGGAAATCGCTGAGGCAGACCGCGCACGGCGACTCCGGCGACAGGGATCCGCAAAGCGGGCAGCGCCTGGGATAGAGCAGATCGAGGAGCCTGGAGAAACCGGACACCCTCGCCACATCCTTCACCGCCCTAGAGGATCTGGTCCATCAACCGGCGGCTGTCGACATCGAGCGATTCGAGGTTCCGGATCTCGAAACGCCCGCCGTCGACGCTGTTGATATGCCACCGGTTCGGCTGGATCTCGTGGGCGCTGTCTCGCCAGTTGCGGACGTAGAACTCCGCCGGCCCGCGTTGGGTGCGCACCTTGAAGCGCCA
>DASWVS010000379.1:0-2783 GCA_036401135.1 Fimbriimonas sp. | reverse complement strand
GCCCCAACCTCCTTCGCTCCTTCCTGAACCGCCTGCGCCAGTTTGTAGGTTCCGCCCGTCGCGCTGTAGTAAATGACCGCTGCCTTGACTTGCATGCTGTTTCTCCTCGTTCAGAGACTGAAATGGAAGCAAATCGTTCCTAAGGCGGTTGAGGGAACATTTCGCGTCGCTGCCCTTTGTTCGAACAATCGATTTAGAATGTAAAGGCAACGTTGCAACGGTGCAATGATGAGAAACAAAAATGGCTTTACGCTGATCGAGCTCTTGGTCGTGATCGCCATTATCGCGATCCTCGCTGCGATCCTCTTCCCGGTCTTTGCCCAGGCGAAGGCGGCGGCCAAACGAACCACCGACCTGTCGAACGTCAAGCAGATCACGCTGGGCATGCACCTCTACATGGGCGATAACGACGACGCCCCGCCCCTCAACCGAAGGGTTGAAGACCCTGCCGACTGGTGGACGGCTCGAACCATCTCTTGGAAGGATACGAGCTATCCCTACATCAAGAGCGGAGGAAGGCTTCCGCAGGCAGGCGGCCTCCCCTACACGACTCCCGGAGACGGAGGGCTCCACCGCTCGCCGATGAACGCAGCCGCGTGGTCCTCGGAATACCCGATCTACTGGGGATTCCCTGCTCCCGAAGGCCCCGGAGACGAAACGACCCGGTTCCCCCGGTCCTACGCCGTCAACTGGACGGCCGGGTTCAACGAAAAGGGGGCGTGGAACAGCGCATTCCAGCAGGTCTACAGCAACGGAGACGGGTCCTTCACGGTCGAAGGGAGCGGCGGCGGGATCACCGGCCTCGAGCAGCCCGCCAAGACGATCATGATCGGCACCACCCGCGCTCTGATGCTGGACACCGAAGGGTACATGACCATGTTCATGTGCACCGCGGGTGGAACTCCCGCCGGCGACCAGCCCTACGCCTGCCTGAACAGCCTGGGCAACCGACGGGTGAACTTCGGCTACTTCGACGGCCACGCCGCCTCCGTGAACGGCATCCAGGCCGTCTCCGACGACCACTGGGGATGCTACGGCCCCAACGGCTTCGGGGCAGACCCCTTCTGGGGCCAGGAGAACACGGTCGTCAGCGCGCGCTTGATCAAAGAGTGGCAGTAGGAGGCTTCGGTGAGACACCTCATCCTCATCGCGTTCGGTATCGCTTGGGCGGGATGCGGCAACGATCTCGCTCCCCCGATGGACGCCAAGATCAAAGCCGACTATGAGAAGGCGGAGCAGGCCCAGAAGGAGTTCGAGAAACTGCCGGTCGAAGAACAGATCCGGCGGATCGAGAACGATCCGAACATTCCTCCGAACTTCAAGGCGATGCGCATCGCCCAGGTGAAAGCGAAGGCGAAAAAGGGCAACTAGGTTAGGAAACGTACGGAAGCGGCTTGAGGCCCTCCTCGATCCGCTTCCGCTGAGGCTCGAGGAACGGCGGCAGCGCCAGCCGTTCGCCCAGCGATTCCGCATCCTCGTCCGATGCGAATCCGGGTCCGTCGGTGGCCATCTCGAAGAGGATGCCCCCCGGCTCGCGGAAGTAGAGGCTGTGGAAGTAGAACCGGTCCACGAAGCCTGACGTCTGCAGCCCCGCCGACTCGATCCGTTCCTGGAGGGCGTTCAACTCTTCGTCGTCCTTCACCCGGAACGCCACGTGGTGCACGCCTCCCGCGCCGACCCGGCCGCGCCGGTTCGACGGCTCGAGCAGCCGCACCCTCCCAACCCGCGCTTCGTCCCGCACGACCAGGTCGTTCCCCTCCTCCCGGAAGCCGAGGATCTCCGTCAGAACCTCGTAGGTCCGTCGGGGGATGAGGCTGTCCAGATCGACCCCGAGGATCCCCTTCAGGGCGAACTCCTGAGGCACCGACTTCGTCCACGCGACCGCGTTCGTCGGCAGGTCGTCTTCGACCAGTTCCAGACGCTGTCCCTCGGGATCCGCGAACAGGATCGACCCCTCCTCTCGAAGCGGCATCGATTCGGCATCCGCCAGCCGCGCCTCCCACCAGTCGAGCGATCCGGACGGCGCCCGGAAGGATGTCAGCGCGATCGTCCCCGCCCCCGGCACGTTGCCGCCGATCATCGGCCAATCGAAGAAGGTCATGTCGGTTCCCGGCGAACCCGCCCCGTCGGCATAGAACAGGTGGTACGCGCTGACGTCGTCCTGGTTGACGCTCCGCTTCACCAGCCGTAGCCCGAGCACCTTCGTGTAGTACTCGAGGTTCTGACCGATCTGGGCGGTGACCGCGGTGACGTGGTGGATCGCGTGGGCCGACATGCCTTGAACTACGAGTCTCGGACCCTCGCAGTCGCCACGCCTACTTCCCGCCGTACCAGAACGCCCGCCGCCAGTTGTGCTTTCTGAGCCGCTGAAGCAGCTCATGGGGCAGGTCGGGCAGATCCGACACCGAGCAGTTCGCCTCCGCCTGGGCTGCGTTCCTCATGCCCGGGATCACCGTGCTCACCGCCGGGTGGGCCAAGGCGAACTTCAGTGCCGCCTGCGCCATCGTGTAGCCGCTCCCTTCAAGCTCGGCCCGTACCTTCTCCGCACGCTCCACCGCCCGCTCGAGGCGGTCCCCCGCGAAGTAGCCTCGGCGGAAGTCGTCCTCGGGAAACGCCGTTTCTTTCGTGAACTTGCCCGTCAGCACCCCTTCGTCGAACGCGACGCGCACGATGATCCCGGTCCCTGTCTCCCCCGCCACATCGAGCAACTCCGCCGCCGGCTCTTGCTCGAAAATGTTGTAAATCACCTGGACCACGTCGATCCATCCCCCGCGCATCAGGTC
>DASWVS010000378.1:0-6458 GCA_036401135.1 Fimbriimonas sp. | reverse complement strand
CTCTCGGACGAGAAGGGCGGCGGTTCGCTCACCGCGCTTCCGATCATCGAGACCCAATCGGGCGACGTTTCGGCGTACATTCCGACGAACGTCATCTCGATCACCGACGGCCAGATCTACCTGGAGCCCGACCTGTTCTTCGCCGGCGTCCGCCCGGCGATCAACGTCGGCATCTCGGTCAGCCGCGTCGGTGGAAACGCCCAGGTGAAGGCGATGAAGTCGGTTGCCGGAAAGTTGAAGCTGGAGATGGCGCAGTATCGCGACGTCGCGGCGTTCAGCCAGTTCGCGTCCGACCTCGACGTAGCCACGCAGCGGCAGCTCGCTCGCGGCCAGCGGTTGACCGAGCTCCTGAAGCAGGACCTTGCGACGCCGTACGACGTCGTCGACCAGGTCGTGTCGATCTATGCGGGCGGTCTGGGCGTTCTCGACAATCTGACGAACGATCAGGTGAAGCCGTTCGAAGAGGGCCTTCTCCGGTACGTCCACGACAAGTACCCGGACGTCGTCGAGTCGATCGGATCCACGAAGACCTTGGCCAAAGAGACCGAGGAGACGCTGAAGAAGGCGGTGAACGAGTTCGCCGGTCAGTTCAACACCCCTGGCCAGACTCAGTACAACGTTCCCCAGAAAGGCCTGGAAGACGCCACCAAGGAGAACCTGCAAGCCGCCCGCTGAGGCGGAATTTCAGATTGCAGATTGTAGACCTCGGGTTCAAGGGTCTCAATCTGCAATCGGCAATCTGCGATCTGCAATCGAAAAATGGCGACACTTAAAGAGATTCGAGGCCGCATTCGGGCGGCGAAGAACATCCAGCAGATCACGAAGGCGATGAAGCTGGTCGCGGCGGCGCGTCTCAAGAAGGCGACCGACCGCGTTCTGGAGGCGCGGCCTTACTCGGAGAAGATGCGGGACCTGATGTCGAGCCTCTCCGCCGCCGGCGACCTTCCGGCGCACCCCCTGATGGAGAAGCGCGAGATCCGGCGCGTCGCGTTGATCCTGGTGACTTCCGACCGCGGCCTCGCCGGCGGCTACAACACGGCGCTGATCCGAAAGGCGCAGGACTTCGTCCGCGATGCCGGCCGCGATGCCGGCCACGACGCCACCCTCATCACGATCGGGAAGAAAGGGAACCTCTTCTTCTCGAAGCGCGGCTACTCGGTCTCGCACAACATCCAGGTCCCCAGTTCCGGAGCAAGGCTGGAAGATGCGATCGAGGTCGCCCGACGGGCCCGGCAGATGTACGAGTCCGGCGAGGTCGATGCGATCTACGTCTGCTACTCGAAGTTCTATTCCGCGATCCGCCAGGTGCCGCAGATCGTGCAGCTGCTCCCGATCGAAGCTCCGGCCGCGACGGACGACGCCGCCGTGAAGTCCGAGTACGAGTTCGAGCCGGATCCCGCGGGTCTCCTCGATACGCTGCTTCCCCGCTACTTCCTCACGCTGGTCCAGCAGGCGATGTTCGAAGCGACCGCGTCGGAGTTCGGCGCCAGGATGACGGCGATGACGTCCGCCACGGACAACGCGACCAAGATGATCCAGACCTTGACGCTGCGCGCGAACCGCGAGCGCCAGGCGGCCATCACCAAAGAGATCCTCGAAGTCGTCGGCGGCGCCGAAGCGCTGAAGTCCTGACGCTACTCGGGAATATAAGTCTCCACGAGCCCGATGCTGCTGAGGTACTCCTTGAACTCGGGCATCTTGCGGTCGACCTCGACCTTGGCCTCGGGACCACCCGAGATGCTGACGAGGAGCGTCGTGTTGCCTTTGACCGCGTAGGCGGTGACGACCTTCTTGTCCTTCCGCTCGCGTTCGATGATGCGGAACTCCCCGTCTTTCGCCTTCACCTTCTCCCCCATCTTCGCCTGCCAGTCCTTCATGTTCTCGTGGGTCCGGTCCACGTAGTACTGGGCGATGCCGTCGGTGTCGAGTTCGGGGGTCGGGTTGACATCGGCGACGATCTGGTTGACGGCCCCTCGAAGAAGCACGCCGGTCCGAGGCTCCTGGAACAGGAAAAGCGTCTGCGGACCGTGGGGAAGCTCCTTCCAGCCGGTCGGCTTCTCATAGACGACCTTGAAGTTGCGGTTATCGCCGAATGTATCGAGCCGGCCGGTTTTGACCGCGAAGAGGGCGGCGGCGATGGCAGGCAGCCCGATCGCCGCATAGGCGAAGGAACGGCGGGACGCGGCAGTCTTCATGATGGAATGTAAGACACGCGCCATGAGGAAAGTGATTCAACTTAGTCGCTCTTTTTTCAACATTTCGTCGAGCTCGGCGTCGGAGGCCAGTTCGAACGTGGCGTAAGCGGCAGCCCGTGCCTTGTTCAGGTTGCCCCGAGACTCCTTGCGATACCGACCCTGAAGGAAGCGGAGCTTGTCATCTCGCGTTTCGCAGACGAGACGAGGGACCTCGACCGGCTTTCCGTCCCTTACCGCCACCATCGTGACCCGGGCGGTGTTCGTATGCCGCCGGGTGCCCTCGAGAATGTTCTCCGCCTCGACCTCGATCGTCACCTCCAGGCTCGTGCGGCCCACGTAGGTGATGTGGCCGGTCATGGTGACAACCTCGCCGACTTCGATAGGCTCGTGAAAATCGACCTGGTCGAAGCTCGCCGTCACACAGACCTCGCCGGAAAACCGGGCGGCGGTGGTGTAGGCGCAAAGGTCGATGGAAGCGAGTAGCCGGCCTCCGAAAACCTTCCCAAGAAAGTTCGCGTCGTTCGGCTGCATGATCTCGGTCATCACCGTGAGGGTCGAGGAAACCGTCTTGGCTTGCACAGCCTCATTGTGTCGAGTATCTCACTGGTTTTGGGAGGCCATCAGCTTGAGGAAATCCTCCAGGTTCTGATCCAGACAGGCCACCTGATGGAGGACAATCCGGGGGGTACGGTTTCTCGTTGTTGTACTAATCCTCCGCGCAAGGGGAATACAGAATCACCGTTCTCTGAGCCCCCACATCTTAGTGAGCCTTTGTGCCCTTTGTGTCTTTTGTGGTTTAAGAGAAAGCTTGGAAGGCAGGGGCACTGACAGTCAGATTATTCGGCTCCGCTTCGCTGCGCAGGATGACAAACCATGAGAGCCTTGTCTTCCGGAGCGAGGTCCTCAGACAGATCTGGTTCCTCTTTCGCCACGAAAGACACTAAGGGCACAAAGGAAGCACCAAGGCTCATAAGCACGGCCTATGTTGTGCCCATGCCTGCGTCATCTATGGCTTTGCATGGGTAGAGATCGACCAACAGGTACCATCCTTCCCGGATGAGCGTCGAGTCGCGTGCACTGGAGATCCGGGCGGAAGTGGGTAAAGCCATCGCCGGACAGGAAAAGGTCCTTGAACAGGCGTTGGTGGCGATTCTCGCCAACGGCCACGTTCTTCTGGAAGGCGTTCCGGGCGTCGCGAAGACCTTGCTCGTGCGAGCGCTGGCGCGAACGCTCAACCTCGAGTACGGCCGCATCCAGTTCACTCCGGACCTGATGCCGACCGACGTGGTGGGCACGAACGTGCTGGACCCGAAGACGAACGAGTTCAAGCTGCGCAAGGGCCCCGTCTTCACGGGCGTGCTGCTGGCGGATGAGATCAACCGAACGCCCCCGAAGACCCAGGCGGCGCTCCTCGAGGCGATGGAGGAACGGCGGGTGACGATCGACGGCGAGCCCCACCTGCTCCCGCCCCCCTTCATCGTCTTCGCCACCCAGAACCCGATCGACTTCGAAGGGACCTATCCCCTGCCCGAAGCCCAGCAGGACCGGTTCCTGCTCAAGGTGGTCGTCGACTACCCGGGCGAGGAGGCGGAGCTCGAGGTGCTGAGGCGGCATCACGCCGGGTTCCGGCCTCAGCGGCTGGAGGACGCCGACATCCGGCCGGTGGTGGGTCCGGACGAGCTGCGCACGCTTCAGGACGAGGTGGCGGGCGTCACGGTCGAGGAGCGGATGTTCAACTACATCTACGAGATCGTCAAGGCGACCCGGGAGTCGAACGACGTGCAGTTCGGCGCTTCCCCTCGAGCCGGGATCGCCCTCCTCGGCTGCAGCAAAGCGATCGCCGCTCTGCGCGGAAGGAACTTCGTGATCCCGGACGACGTGAAGGAGCTTGCGCTGCCGGTGCTGCGCCACCGCGTGCTGCTTCGTCCCGAGGCGGAGATCGAGGGGCTGACGGTCGACCGGGTGCTGACGAGCCTTCTCGACGCGCAGATCGTCCCGCGCTAGCGATCCTTCGGCGTGAAGCTGGTGCCGCAGCCGCACGAGCGGTCGGCGTTCGGGTTGTCGAATTTGAACCCGCCGCTCATCAGGTTGCCGGTAAAGTCGAAGGTGGCTCCCTCGAGGAAAACGGCGGACTTCGCGTCACATCGGACGATTAGTCCGTCCAGTTCGAGCACGAGGTCGCCCGGCAGCTCGCGGTCGTCGAACTTCATCACGTACTCCATCCCGCTGCAGCCGCCGCCCTTCACCCCGAGGCGGAGGAAAGCGTTCTCGCGGCCATCCTTTTTGAGAAGCTGCCGAACCCGGTTCTCCGCGGCTTCGGTGATCGTGATCGGAAAGGTGGAGGTCTTCATTCCTTAATCTATGACGGCTGGGCGCCGAGGGCGGTCGAAAAGGGTCACGTTCGGCTTCGGGGGCTTCTCGACGAGCATGTCGGAGAGGGTCAGCTTCCCGACGACCCCGTCGACGGCCTCCTGGATCACCTGCCAGAGCGAACGCACGCTGCAGTCGACGGCATGGGTACAGATATCGGCGTGCCCCGTGTGGCGATTGCAGAACTCGTCGTCGTAGAGCCTTCCGCCCAGCGCCGCCATGACGTCTCCGACGAGGATCGCGGAAGGGCTGCGAGACAGCGAGTACCCGCCCGACTGGCCCCGCGTGCTGTTGATGAAGCCCTCCTTTCGAAGGATCATCAGAAGCTTGGCGACGTGGGTCTGGCTGAGTCCTTCGAGGCGCGAGATCTCGGGAATCGTGAGCGACGCGTCCTCGCCGCGCCGGGCGATCTGTAGAAGACAGCGGAGGCCGTATTCCTCCTGTGCCGAGAACTTCATCTACTCGAACCCCAGCATGAGCCGAGTCTCTTCCGGCATCATCTCGATCGTGTAGGGCGGGTCCCAGGTCAGTTCGACCGTCACGTTCCCGATGCCGGGAGTCGCCCGCACCGCGCACTCGACCTCGCCCGGCAGGATGCCCGCGACCGGGCACATCGGCGAGGTCAGCGTCATCACGATGTGGACGTTCTTCTCGTCATCGATGCGGACGTCGTAGATCAGGCCGAGGTCGTAGACGTTGACCGGGATCTCGGGGTCGTAGACCGTCCTTAGCTGCTCGATGACCTCCTGCTCGAAGATCGATTTTTCGATACTCGTCATGGGCTTCTTCTCTTGGGTGTCGATCTTCTCAGGCATATCTTCCCTGCCTCTTGGCTTCGCGAATCGCCAACGTTCTCATTACTTCATACGCCACTACGCATAGGGGGAGGAACACGAGCATCGCGAACCCTTGGAAGAGGTAGAGCAAAGCCCACGCGGAGCCGGCCAGCGGGATCGCCAGGAAACCGAACAGCATCACGTTGATCACCCCGATCAGGAACGGGAGGCCCGGCTCGTACCGGCTGCTTCGCGCTTCGACCATCTTCCAAAAGAAGGCTCGGGCTACGAAGACGTTGCTCGCGATCGCAGAGACGATCCACCAGGGATTCAGGAACATCGTGACCGTGTCCATCCAGCTTGTCGCGGCAAGGAAGACGAGGATCGCGAACGCCGTCCCCATGATCGCCGCCACGAGGTCGTAAGTTGTCGGGCGAAAGGCCTTCAGGTCGAATTCAGGCACCAAGACCTCCCGCCCAGCGGGCGACGGGCCGCATCAGATACTGCGACGCCGCCCCGAGAAGGATCAGGATCGGGCTGAAAAGAAGCGCGTAGAAGAAGCCGTAGACTACTAAGGATCCGGCATTTCCGAGCAGCGAACCCCCGCTCGCCACGACGGTGTACGAAGCAAGAACCAACAGGTACAGAGCCACGTGAATGTAGGCGATCTTCACCGACGATCCGAAAGCGCTCCATCCGGTTTTGGTCGCGATCTCCATTCTAAAGACGAGTACCGTTGCCGCCGAGGTGAACAGCACCGGAACCTGCCATTCCCGCGTGAAAGGACCGCCCGTGTGCGCCACGCTCGACATGACCAGCGTGAAGAGGTTCAGGCAGACCCAGCCCCACAGAGCCCCCACAATCGCCAGCATAGCGACCTTGATGATCACTCGGTACTCACCTCGCCACCTCCCTGCAGGGCGGCATGGAGCGTATGCCAGGGCAACGTCGCGCACTTGATCCTCACCGGGTACTCGCGCACTCCCGCCAAAACTTCGAGGTCGCCGAGTTCGGGATGCTCCCCTGGGTCGCCGGTGGCGGTGACCATCGACTGGAATTCGCGAAAGATCGCCTCCGCCTCCTCACGCGTCTTGCCCTTGACCGCCTCGGTCATGAG
>DASWVS010000377.1:0-10776 GCA_036401135.1 Fimbriimonas sp. | reverse complement strand
GCTTGACCCTGCCGATCGCTCCCCGAACCATCGCCTTCGCCTTGTCGGTGGCCAGGGTGCGATCCTCGTGAACCCACGAGCCGTGCTCGCGGATGTTCACCATATGACAGAAGAACGGGTTGATCCCACCGTGCTTCGTCGCGGTGCGGAAGGTCCTCTCATGGAGCAGGGGCGAGCAGGCGGCCACGACGATCCGGTTCAGCCCGTTCTGCTCGATGTCCTCGACGATCAGGTCCTGCCCCGCGTCCGAGCACATGTACTTATAGTCGCGAGAGACGATGACCCCGGGCAGCGTGGCGGCGTAGGCCGCGACGGCCTCGACGTCGATCATGCCGGCGATGTTGGTGCCGCAGTGGCAGACGAAGAAGCCGATTCGGGCTTCGTCCTTGCCTTCCGGTTCGGCTCGTGGTGCCATCACTTCGCCTCCGCAGGAACTTTCGCGTCCGCGAGAATCCCTTTCTCCCGGAGGAGCGGCTCGACCGGGAGGAGTAATCGGTCGAGGCCAAGCTCCCTGGGCTCGATTCCGAGCGCCAAGCCGATGAGTTGGGTGAAGTAAAGCACCGGGATCGGCTTAATCTCCGGATGCTTGCGGATGATCTCCTCCTGATAGGCTTCCAGGTTGAATTGGCAAAGCGGGCAGGAGGTCGCGATCACGTCCCCCTCGTTCCGTTCGATGTCGCGCAGGATCATCCAGATGAGGTCCAGCCCCGCTTCGGGAAGGACTCCGGCCACGGCGCCGCCGCAGCACTTGGCGTTCAGCGGGTACTCCGCGATCCGGGCGCCGACGGACTTCATCAGGTTCTCCATCGTCTGGGGGTGGTGCATGTCCTCGAAGGGAGCGATGGGACGAAGGATCCGGCAACCGTAGTAGCAGGCGACCTTCAAGCCCTTGAGCGGACGCTTGACCTCCTTCCGAAGCGCCTTGGTGCCGAACATCTGGGCCAACACCTCGAGCGGATGCCGCACGACCGCTTTCCCTTCGTAGACCAGGTTCTCGTGGCTGAGGCCGTCGGCGACAACCTGCTTCAGGATCGGATACCGCTTGTAGTAGTGGTCCGACTTGAGCAGGATTCCGTAGCACCCGCCGCAGGGGGCGACGAGGTCCATGCCCGTCTTCTCCGCCAGCGCCAGGTTCCTCGTCGAGAGCGCGTACGCGTAGGACTCGTCGACCGACATGTAGCTCGTGGCGCCGCAGCAGTTCCACTCGTCCAACTCTTCCATCTCGATGCCGAGCTTGTCGCAGACGGCGAGGAACGACTTCTCGTAGGCGGCGCCTCCGGTTTTGGCCGAGCAGCCGGGGAAGTAGGCGAATTTCACCGTGCACCTCCGGTGGGGCGGGAGGCCTCGGGCCTAGGGGAAGATTTGCCGTCCAGAGGCTTCAGGCCGCTGAGCGACTGCTGGAAGCTTTGCGGGTGCTTGAGGCGAAGCGGCTTGAGGTGATACCTTTTTGCTCGAATAAGCCTGATTCCCAGCTTTCGCATGCCCCACACCTTCAGGGGATTCGTCTTCAGGAAGACGTTCTGGGCGAGGATCGTCTCGGTGAGCCGCCCGTTCTTCTGGACTTGCGCGAAGAACTCCTTGGCGAGGACGGCCGTCGGGAACCGTTTCGGGTAAAAGCCGGACGCGATCGCCTTGGTCTTCAGCGCATACATGATGTCGGTGATCCCGATCTGCTTGGGACACTCGACCTGGCATTGGTAGCAGCTTGCACAGACCCAAATCGTGTTGCTGGACAGCACGTCGTTCCGGAACCCGTTCCTCGTGAGTTCGATGATCCTCCTGGGGGTGCGCTCCATGTGCGCACTGAGGGGGCAGACCGCGGAACAGGTGGCGCACTGGATGCAGCGGTCCATCAGTTCACAGCCCGGCATGCGCCGGATTTCATCCGCAAAGCTTGGATCGCGGTCCGTTTCATAGCGGTATGCCCGCTGGACTTGGCCCATACTCCTCCTCTCGCCAGCGTGGTCCGGCTGGCGGAGAAAGGGGCTCGAAACGCCCCGCTGTTCCGAGGGCTTCGTCGCCTCTTTCTCAACCCAAGATTCGCTCCAAGCCCCCTAAAATAGAAGTAGTAAAAGGATTTATTGCGATAATTGGCGCAAGAACCATACCCTTGCGTTCCAGGGCTGTCGCCCCGCCCTTGTGTGGCCCTCGGCCGGCGTGATACCGTCGTGGTGGACGAGGGCGCGACATGAGTCTAAAGCCATGGGCCAGCGGATCGGTACTGGAGCGACGAGACTTCGCTCTCCTCCTGACGGTCCTGCAGGAGGAGGGGTATCGGACGATCGGCCCTACGGTCCGCGACGGCGCGATCGTCTTTGCCGAAATCGCCGGAGAGGCTGATCTGCCCTCGGGGAGGACCGCTCGGGCCGAGCCCGGCTCGTACCGGCTCGAGGAGGTCAGCCAACCTCGCCTGTTCGCCTATCCGCCGCCTCCGAACGGCGCCAAGCCCTTTCTCTTCCATCCGCGGCGCCACCTCTGGAGCGCGCAGCAAAGCGGGCTTTCGGTCAGGGTCGAGCCGACGGCTCCCGACGCGACGCCGACCGCCCTGATCGGGCTCCGGGCTTGCGACCTCCGGGCGATCGAGATCCAGGACCGGGTCTTCCTGCAGTCGGGCGCGGTGGACGTCGGCTACCAGGCCGCGCGGGAGGCGGCCTTTCTCGTGGGGGTGAACTGCGGGGGATCCGCCCCGACCTGCTTCTGCGCCTCGGTCGGGTCCGGCCCCGTCGTGACTGCCGCCCACGACCTGTGCCTCACCGAACTGCTCGACGAGAACGGCCATCGGTTCCTCCTCTCGGCGGGTACCGAAAAGGGCGCCCGGATCCTGGGTCGTCTGCCGACCCGGCCCGCCGTCGACCTCGACCTCGGTGCAGCGGAGGCTGCCGCGGCGAACGCGAACCGGATGCAGACCCGGAGGTTGCAGACCGAAGGTCTGAAGGAGCGCCTCTACGCTCACGCCGAGCACTCTCGTTGGAGCGAGGTGGCTCAGCGGTGTCTTGCGTGCGGAAACTGTACGAGCGTCTGTCCCACGTGCTTCTGCTCGACCGTCGAGGACAAGAGCGACCTCTCCGGCAGCCGAACCGACCGGGTGCGCCTTTGGGACTCCTGCTTCAACACCGAGTTTTCCTACATCCATGGGGGTAGCGTCCGGTCTTCGGTCATGTCGAGGTACCGCCAATGGCTGACTCACAAGCTGGCCGCGTGGCAGGACCAGTTCGGATCGCTGGGCTGTGTCGGGTGCGGACGTTGCATCGCCTGGTGCCCGGCGGGGATCGACATGGTCGAAGAGGCGAACGCCGTCGGAAGGGCTGCGATCGATCGCGCGGCCGTCGAACCGCCGGGGCCTGCCTCCCTCGTTGCCGCGGCCGAAGCCTTCTCTCAACGGTGAAAGATGGAGAACCTTGTACGTTATCTTGCGGAACACCCTTTCTTGAGGGGCATGGACGCGAAGCACCTCGACTTCATCGTCGGATGCGCCTCGAACGTCGTCTTCCAATCGGGCGACTTCCTCTTCAAGGCGGGCGCGCCAGCCGACCAGTTCTACCTGCTCCGCTACGGCACCGTCGCGCTACAGGTTTACGCCCCGGGACAGGGGGCGACGGTCGTGGACACGCTGGAGGAAGGCGAGGTCGTCGGCTGGTCCTGGCTCGTCGAGCCCCATCGGGCGAGGTTCGACGCGATCGCCCGGCAAACGGTTCGCGCCATCTGCCTGGATGGCGAGTGCATCCGACGAAAGTGCGAATCGGACCACGAATTGGGCTACCAAATGCTGATGAGGGTGGTCCAGGTGATGGATCAGCGGATCCACGCCACACGAATCCAGCTCCTCGATCTTTATGGCGCTAATCTCTGAGCCTCCGGCCGTTTCCCTGGACGCGATGGTCCCCCGGCTCGTCACGCTCGAGCACATGCGGAACGAGACCGCCGATACCTTCACGATGGAGCTCGCACCGCCGGACGGTATCGGCGATTTTCCGTTCCTGCCGGGGCAGTTCAATATGCTGGGGGTCTTGGGGGTCGGGGAAGTGCCGATCTCGATCAGCGGGAATCCTCTCGAACCGCACGCCCTGATCCACACGACGCGCGAGGTCGGCGCGGTCACCCGCGCCCTGAAAAGGCTGAGGCCGGGCTCGGTCCTGACCGTGCGCGGGCCCTACGGAACGCCTTGGCCGGTGGAGGCCGCCGAGGGAAGGGACCTTGTTCTGATCGCGGGCGGCATCGGGCTCGCACCGTTGCGCCCGGTGATCTACCGGGTCATGAGCGAACGGCAGAAGTACGGCCGATTCCTCGTGCTCTACGGAGCCAGGACGCCCGAGGACATCCTTTTCGCCAAGGAGCTGTCCCGCTGGCGCGCGCAGTTCGACATGGAACTGCTCGTGACGGTCGATCGGGGCACCGCCTCGTGGCGCGGAAATGTGGGGGTGGTCACCAAACTGGTGCCCCGGGCGCCTTTCGATCCCGGCGACGCGTTCGCGATGGTCTGCGGCCCCGAGGTGATGATGCGATTCGGCGCCCAGGAGCTGGCGCTGCGGGGTGTTCCGATGGACCGCATCTTCGTGTCGATGGAACGGAATATGAAGTGCGGGATCGGCCTCTGCGGCCATTGCCAGGTGCGGGGGGAGTTCGTATGTCGGACGGGGCCTGTGTACCGGTACGCCGAGATCGCGCCGCTTTTGGAGGTGAGGGAGCTATGAAGTCGCTCAAGCCTGCCCGAAAACCACGGTTGGGGGTCTGGAAGTTCGCGTCCTGCGACGGCTGCCAACTCACGGTGCTGGACTGCGAGGACGAGCTTCTCGAACTCGCTTCGGTGCTGGAGATCGCCTACTTTCCCGAGGCGACCCGCGCGTCGTCTCCGGGAATGTTCGATGTCTCGCTCGTGGAGGGCTCGATCACGACCCGGGAGGATGCGCGGCGGATCCACAAGGTGCGAGATTCGAGCCGCCTCCTCGTGGCGATCGGGGCCTGCGCGACTGCCGGCGGGATCCAGGCGCTTCGGAACGTCGCCGACGTCAACGAATACGTACGCCAGGTCTATCCCACGCCCGAGTGGATCGAAACGCTCGACAAGAGCACTCCGATCCGAAACCATGTCTACGTCGACTACGAGCTTCGCGGATGCCCGATCTCGAAGACGCAGCTTCTCGAGGTCGTCACCGCGCTGCTCGTCGGCCGTCGCCCGCACCTGCCGACGTACAGCGTCTGCGAGGAGTGCAAGCGAAGGGGAACGACGTGCGCCTTGGTCGCACGCGGAGTCCCATGCATGGGTCCGGTAACCCAGGCGGGCTGCGGGGCGATCTGCCCGGCGTACGGGAGGGGTTGCTACGCGTGCTTCGGGCCGGCCGAATCCGCCAATCCGGAGAAACACGCCGAGATCATGGCGAAAGTCGGGGTCTCGCGAGAGGACCTGATCCGCCAGTTCCGGGGCTACAACGGCTACGCCGAGCCGTTCCGCGCGATCAGCGAAGGGCTCGACAGGGTGAGAGAGCGATGAGGACCCGTACCATCAAGATCGACATGCTCGCCCGCGTGGAGGGAGAGGGCGGTCTCAGCGTCAGCCTCAAGGGCGGCGAACTGGAGGACGTCAGGCTCCATATCTTCGAGCCGCCGCGGTTTTTCGAGGGATTCCTGCGGGGGCGCCGGTTCGACGAAGCGCCGGACATCACCGCGAGGATCTGCGGCATCTGTCCGATCGCTTACCAGATCTCGAGCGCCACCGCGATGGAGGACGCGCTCGGGATCGTGGTAGGGGGCCAGCTCAGGGAGCTCCGCAGGCTCATCTATTGCGGAGAGTGGATCGAGAGCCACGCGCTTCACATCCACCTCCTCCACGCGCCGGACTTCCTCGGCTACGACGATGCCATCCAAATGGCCGCCGAGTTTCCGGACGAGGTAAAGAGGGGACTGCGCCTCAAGAAGCTCGGGAATCGAATCATGGCCTTGATCGGCGGACGTGAGATCCACCCGGTCAATATGAAGGTTGGCGGCTTCTACTCCGTCCCGGCGCGCGAGGCGCTCCTGTCTCTCCGGGACGACCTGCTCGAAGCGCTCGACGAGGCGGTGGCGACGGCGAAGTGGGTCGCCGGGCTTGCGTTTCCCTCCTTCGAGACCGTGTCGAACGACGTCGCCTTGCGCGAGGAGGGCGAAGGTGGGAGGTACCCCCTCTTCGGGGGGAGGATCTGTTGCAACCGCGGCGTCGCTCTCGCGGTGTCCGAGTACGAGACGGTGTTCGAGGAGTTCCACGAGAAGCATTCGCACGCGCTCCACTCGCGAACAGTCGACGGAGGCGTCTATCAGGTGGGGCCGATCGCACGGTTCAACCTGAACCGGGATCGGCTGACCCCGGTCGCCGCGGCGACAGCCAACGAGTTGAACATCGAGGCCGTGGTCGCCAACCCGTTCCGCAGCATCGTCGTCCGCGCGATCGAAACCGTCTTCGCCATCGAGGAATCGCTCCGAATCATCGACGCCTATGATCCTCCGCCGCAGCCGTCCGTCGAATACGAAGTCCAAGCCGGCGAGGGCTTCGGCGTCTCGGAAGCGCCGCGAGGCATCTGTTGGCACCGGTACCGGATCGGCGAGAACGGCGAGATCGAGTTCGCGAAGATCGTCCCGCCGACGTCCCAGAACCAGGCGCGGATCGAGCAGGACCTCCGCGAGCTGATCCCCAGCCTCCTGGTTCTGAACGAGGAGCAGATGAAGTGGCGGTGCGAACAGGCGGTTCGTAACTACGATCCCTGCATCTCGTGCGCGACCCACTTCCTGAAGTTGGAGGTCCACCGGGAATGATCGCGGTCGTGGGTATCGGCAACCCGCTCCGAGCGGACGACGGAGCCGGGCCGCGCGCGGCAGAGTTCCTGCGTTGTTCCTTGCCGGAGGAGCGGGTGAGCGTCGTGGCGTCGCCGTGCGATCCGGGCCGGCTCTTCGACGCCGTCGACGGGTGCGAGGCAGCGTTCATCCTCGACGCCTGCACCGGCGGGGAGCCGGGGGAGGTCCATGTCTGGGCAGGGGATCCTCGCGGCCTTGCCCACAGTCTGCAGGCCCACCACTTCAGCCTCTCCGACGGAGCAGGTGCAGCCTCGAGCCATGGATTTGGCTTGGTCCATGCAATTGAGTTAGGATGTTCGTTAGGCGCGCTTCCCCCGAGGCTGTGGGTCGTCGCGGTTTCTGGCAGCAGCTTCGAGCTTGGCGAGCCGATGAGCCGTCCGGTGCGGCTCGGTGCGATTCGCGCCGCGTGGTGCGTGATCGGCGAGGTGAGCCAATGGTTGAGCGATTAGAGAGGTTGAGAGTCCATGCGCGGGGCGCCGTCCAGGGCGTCGGCTTCCGGCCCTTCGTGTTCCGCCTTGCCCAGGAACTGGATCTTCGGGGATTCGTCCTGAATTCGCCGCAGGGCGCGATGATCGAGGTCGAGGGGTTCTCCAGCGACACAGGCTGCTTCCTCTCGAGACTTCGGAGCGAACTGCCTTCTCCGGCGTTCCTCACCGGCCTCGAATCCAGCGTTCTCGACCCGGTCGGATATCGCAAGTTCGAGATTCTGAAGAGCGAAGCGTCGGGGGTGCGGACCGCCTACGTTCTTCCGGATATCGCCACCTGCCCGGAGTGCATGCAGGAAGTCCGCGATCCGAACGATCGCCGATATCGATACCCCTTCACGAACTGCACCCGCTGCGGGCCTCGCTACAGTATCGTCCGCGGGCTCCCTTACGACCGTCCAAACACGTCGATGCGCGGGTTCGCCATGTGCCGAGCCTGTCTCCGAGAGTATGAGGACCCGCATGACCGGCGTTTCCACGCCCAGCCCACCGCCTGTCCGGACTGCGGCCCCCAACTGGAGTTCTGGACGTCGGCGGGAAAAGTGCTCGCCCGGGGCGACTACGCGCTCGCCCAGGCGGCGGAACGCATCCGCATGGGCGAGATCGTCGCCGTCAAGGGGATCGGCGGCTTCCACCTGATGGTGGATGCGCGGAACGAGGGGGCCGTTCACCGTCTGCGGGATCGGAAGCGGCGCGAAGCCAAGCCGATGGCAGTGATGGTGCCGAACCTCGAGGCTGCGCGCCAGTGCGCATGGCTCGATCCCTTGGAAGAAGGCCTTCTGACCTCGCCCGAAGCGCCGATCGTCCTCGCGCTCGCGCGCCTGTCGGAGATCGCCCCGTCAGTGGCTCCCGAAAACCCGAACCTGGGGGTGATGCTGCCGTACTCCCCGCTCCACCACCTACTCCTGGACGAACTCGGCTTTGCCGTCGTCGCGACCAGCGGCAACCTCAGCGAGGAACCGATCTGTATCGATGAAAGGGAAGCGCTGTCGAGGTTCGCCGGTATCGCCGATTGCCTGCTGGTCCATAACCGCCCCATCGTACGGCCGATCGACGATTCCGTAGCGCGCGTGATGGCGGGGAGGGCGGTCGTGTTGCGGCGGGCGAGAGGTTACGCTCCGCTTCCGATCCCTCTGGAGGGAGCGAAAGCCGGCGTCCTCGGCGTCGGCGCCCACCTGAAGAACGCGGTCGCGCTTTCCATCGCGGGCTCGGTCGTCGTCAGCCCCCACGTCGGAGACCTCGACAACCTTTCCACCCGCCAGCGGATGGAAGAGGAGGCGAAGAGCCTGGTTCGGCTCTACGAGGCCCGGCCGAGCTGTATCGCCCACGACCTCCATCCGGACTACGCTTCGACCCGGTTCGCCGAGTCGCTCGAAACCTCGCACGCCCCCGTCCAGCACCATGTCGCCCATGCGGCGGCGTGCCTGGGGGAGAACGAGCTGAAGGAGCCCGCGCTGGTCGTCTCGTGGGACGGTACCGGCTACGGGGCCGACGGCTCGGTGTGGGGCGGGGAGTTCTTCGTCGTCGACCGGCAGGAGGTTCGCCGCGTCGGGTGCCTCAAGCCGTTCGTGCTCCCCGGCGGAGAGCTTGCGGTGAAGGAAGGAAGGCGGTCCGCGCTCGGAGCCGTCTACACCGCGTTCGGCGAGGAGGGCCTCGGCTGGTTGTCGCACTGGATCCACCGGGCTTTCGAGCCTCAGGAGACTCGGGGGGTCTTGTCAATGCTCCGGACCGGTTTGAGGTGCGTCCCTACGACGAGCGCTGGGCGTCTCTTCGACGCGTGCGCGGCGCTCGGAGCCGACATCAACGTCTCCCGTTTCGAGGGGGACGCGGCCATGAGGTTCGAGGCCTTGGCCCTCGGCATCGAGGGCGTGCCCTATCCCTTCGCGATCGCGGAGCGCGACGGAACGATCGAGCTCGACTGGACGCCGGCGCTGGCGGAGCTTCTGCGGGATCTGAGCAAGAGCCTGAGCCCCTCCACGATCTCCGCTCGTTTCCACGAGGGTCTCGCCGAAGGGATCGTGGGGGTGGCGATGAAGGTGGGACTGCTTCCGGTCGCCCTCACCGGCGGCTGCTTCCAGAATCGGCGGCTCCTCGAGGATACGTGGGCGAGGCTGGAAGCGGTCGGCCACCGCCCATACTCCCACCAGCGGCTGCCACCCAACGACGGCGGCATCGCATTCGGGCAGGTCGTCTGCGTGCTCCGGGGCATGCGGCTGACCTAGGAGTTACGGGCGATCACGTGAAAGACGTGCCAGTGCTTGGGCGTTTCCTGCACCGTCTTGCCGTCTCGCTCGACCTCTTCGAAGTGGAGCGTCTCCATGCCTTCCAGCATCCGCTCAAGGTCGCTGCGCTCGTGCGACGTGTACTCCTTCGCCCACTCGTCCCGCGGACCCAGGAACTGGCCCATGAAGAGGCCGCGCGGGCGTAGCGAACCTCGGATCGACTGCCAAAGCCGGTCGAGATCCTCTCTCGAGAGGAAGAAGAGGGAGAAGCCGGCGACGACGACGTCGTAGGCGCAGGGCTCCAGCGGAAAGGCCCGCATGTCGCATTGGGCGATCTCGAGCCTGGCGCGCAAGGATTCGGGCGTGCGGTCGGCAAGCCAGGCAAGCGCCTCTCCCGAAGCGTCGACGGCGGTCGTCTCGAATCCCTTGCCCAGCAGCCATAGCACGCCGTGGCCGACCCCCGATCCCAACTCAAGGGCTCTGCCGCTTGAAGGCAGATGCGGCTCCAACTGGGCGTAGAAAGGGTGCAGGGGTTTCGAGAGGCTCGCCCGAAAGTAGTTGCTCCAGGTGCCGACCGGGTTCCGGGGGGTGGGCGTCGCCATCGAGACTCACATAATCTGGTGGAAGCCGACCGACTCGACCAGCCGCCTTGCGTGCTCGATCTGCACCTTCATCGCTTGCGGGCCGGGGCTCCCGTGCGATTCCCGCCGCTGAACCGAGTCGGCAGACTGGAGCACAGCGAGCGCTTCCGAGGGTACTTCGGGAGCGATCTTGCGCAGCCGCTCGGCGGTCAGGTCTTCGAGCGCACAACTCATGTCGAGGCAGGCGCGGACGACCTTCCCCACCGCCTCATGCGCCTGGCGGAACGGCATTCCGCGGTTGGCGAGAAAGTCGGCCAGGTCGGTGGCGGTCGAGAAGTCGCCCACCGTCGCCTCGGCCATGCGATCCGTCTGCCACTGGGCAGACTGGATCATGCGGTGCATGATCTCGAGCGATTCCTCGGTGAGTCGCAGAGAGTCGAAAAGGGGCGGCTTGTCCTCCTGGGTGTCCCGGTTGTAGCCGAGCGGAAGCCCTTTCATGACGGTGGCGAGGGTCACCCAGTTGCCGATGGCGCGCCCGGCGCGTCCGCGGATGAGCTCCGCCATGTCCGGGTTGCGCTTCTGGGGCATGATCGACGATCCGGTGGTGACCGAGTCGCTCAGCATCACGAACTGGAACTCTCTCCCAGACCAGAGCACCAGCTCCTG
>DASWVS010000376.1:0-6151 GCA_036401135.1 Fimbriimonas sp. | reverse complement strand
GTTCCTCGCCGGTGCGATCCTGTCAGGTCAGCTGATGGCGGTCCTCCTCGCCAACTCCGGCGGTATGTGGGACAACGCCAAGAAGCTCATCGAGGACGGACTCTATGGCGGCAAGGGGACGGACGCCCATAAAGCGGGCGTCGTCTGCGACACCGTCGGCGACCCGTTCAAGGACACCGCCGGCCCCGCGCTCAACCCGCTGATCAAGGTGATGAACCTGGTGGCGCTGTTGCTCGCGCCGGTGGTCATCCAGCCCCTGGGCAACGTGACCCTGTCGATCATCACGGTCGTGTGCGTCATCGCCCTCGCGATCTCGGTCGCGATCTCGAAGAAGGGCTCCATGTCCCAGTCGATGATCGCCGCCACCCACGAAGGGGAAGAGGCGAACCACCACTTCAGCAGCCACGAGCCGGCCCTCGAAGGCCACGTCGACACCCTCCCCGCGGAGAAGCGGCGACGGCTGACGGTCGAGGAACTGAACAAGACCGACGACACGCCCGAATAAGCGTCGGTAACCCGCCCGGCAGGAGGACCTGCCGGGCGGCTTTTTTCTCTTCCTCCGAACGCATCCGCACCGCGTCTTCGATGGTGCGTAACACTTGGCTTGAGCGGATCGACTGGCGGAATGGCGCGGACTCCGAGGCCAGGCGGCATTCTCTACCGGTCAAACGATCTTCTCTTCTTCTGCCGCCTAGATCGCTCGCTCCAGATCGCACATCGTGCTGGCCCGTTCCTCTTGTCCTGTGCCGTTGTCACCGATTGGTGAATAATAGGCTAGAGGAAGACGCATCCATGATCACGGAATCCGACGTCCGCGCCTTGCGTTTCGCCCACTCCGTCCTCACCCGCCGGGGGATCGACTATAGCCGTGCCGACGTCCGCATGATGCACGGAGTGCTCCACATCAAAGGCGTCCTCGCCAAGGCGGTCGGTGCGCAGTACCCCAACCTCAAGGAAGAGGTCGAGCATGCGATGAAGGTGATCAAGAGCAAGCCGGAGGTCCGGGAACTCTGCCTCGACGTCACCTACATGGACCGATAGCGGTACCCTTTGCGGCATGTTCCTCGACGAAGCCGAAGTCGAGTTCGTCTCGGGTAGAGGCGGATCCGGCGCGGTCAGCTTCCACCGCGAAAAGCACGTCCCTCGTGGCGGGCCGAACGGCGCCGACGGCGGTCGTGGCGGCGACGTGATCCTGATCGCGGACCGCAACAAACGAACCCTCTACGACTTCAAGCTCCAAAGCCGGTACGAGGCGGGCAACGGCGAGCACGGCCTCGGCAACAAAAGGGGGAAGGACGGAAAGAAGATCGAGATCAAGGTCCCCGTCGGCACGACCGTCACCGATCTCGATACCGAAGACCTTTTGATCGACATGACCGCCCACGGCATGAAGTATGCGATCTGCAAGGGCGGCAAGGGAGGCTTCGGCAACCAGCACTACACCAGCAGCGTGCGCCAGGCGCCGAACTTCGCCCAGAAAGGCGCTCCCGGCGAGACGATCCGTGCGAAGCTCGAACTGAAGCTGATCGCCGACGTTGGGCTCATCGGCCTGCCCAACGCCGGTAAGAGCACGCTCATCTCCCAGATCTCTGCCGCCCGCCCCAAGATCGCCGACTACCCTTTCACCACCATCGTCCCCAACCTCGGCGTCGTCCGCCATGCCGACGAGACGTTCGTCGTCGCCGACATGCCCGGACTGATCGAAGGCGCGAGCGAGGGCGTGGGCCTCGGCCACCAGTTCCTCCGCCACGTCGAGCGGAACCGGGTCCTCGTGCACGTGGTCGACGCCTATCCCATCGACGAGACCGACCCTGTCGAGAACTACCACCTGATCGAGAGCGAGCTGCGCGCCTACTCCGAAGAGATCTGGGCGCGCCCGCGCATCATCGCCCTGAACAAGATCGACATCGTGCCCCAAGGCGAGTTCGGGCCGCTCCGCCAGAGGTTCGAGGCGCTCGGCACGCCCCTGTATCCGATCTCGGGCGCGACCGGCCAAGGAATCGACTCCCTGCTCCACGCTATTATCGAGAAGCTCAAGGAGACGCAGATCGAGGAGGAGATCCCGACCGTGATGCCGGCGCTGAAGGTCGGCGACGACCTCTATTGGGATGTCGAAAGAAAGGACGACGGCTGGCGCGTCCTCGGGAAGCGGATCGAGAGGATGGTCGCGATGACCGACCTCGGGAACGACGAGAGCCTCAGGTACCTTCACCGCAGGCTCGAGCGGATCGGCGTCATCGACCGCCTCCGCCAACTCGGCGCCGAAGAGGGGGAGGACGTCACCATCGGCGACTTTGCCTTCTCCTTCACGGACGAACTATGAGAATCGGAATCCTCGGCGGAACCTTCGACCCACCGCATGTCGGCCACCTGGCCCTCGCCCGGGCGGCACAGACCCAACTCGAACTCGACGAGGTCCTTTTCCTCCCTGCTGCCCGGAACCCGCTGAAGCCGCGTTCCTCGCGCACGGACGGCAAGCACCGCCTGGAGATGGTCCGTCGGCTGGTCCAGAACGAAGACCGCATGGCGGTCAGCGACATGGAGCTGACGAGGGGCGGGGTCAGCTACACCGTCGACACCCTCGGCGAACTCCACATGGTACAGCCCGCGGATTATTGGTTCATTCTGGGAGCCGACGCGCTTCGAGGCTTTGGAGAGTGGAAGTCTCCGCACCGCCTGCTCCGACTCTGCCGGCTGGCGGTCGCCGTCCGCCCTCCCATGAGCCCCCAGGACGCGCTGGTGCGGCTTCCGGAAGAGTATCGGGAGAAAGTCGACATCGTGTCGATGCCCCCCATGGCGATGTCCAGCACCGAGATCAGGGAGCGGCTCGCGCGCGGCAAAGGCACGTTGGACTGGGTGCCCGAAACCGTCTTGCGGTATATCCAGACCAACAAGTTGTATCGAGAATAGGAAACGCATGACATCGGAAGAGAAAGTAAAGTCGATCACCGCCATCGCCGACGAAATGAAGGCCGAGAACATCGAAACGCTCGACGTTCGCTCGAAAACCTCCATCGCCGACTACTTCGTCGTCTGTAGCGGAAACAGCGACCGGCACGTCTCCTCGATCGCCGATCGGGTCTCGGAGAAGATGGCGGCTCAAGAGGCGAAGCCCCTCCGCGAGGACACGGGTGGAGGCGGATGGATCCTTCAGGACTACGGCGACGTGATCCTCCACGTGATGCGCGAGGAGCAGCGGCAGTTCTACGACCTCGAAGCGCTCTGGCGATCGGTCCGTCCCAACCCGGACCTGCCCTAGGCCTTTCCTCCCCCAGCCAAGCCGGGGATGGGAAAAAAGGAAAATGAACGGATTCATCTTGCACAAAGCCGTGTTACACTAAGCGCATCCCGATTTCGCAATGGAGCGAGATTGTGCCTGGAGGACTGCGAGGAATTGAGCGTAGCCGCGATCCCGAAGACAGCCGGCAGTCGTCCTCCGACGCTGCCCCCCATCCATACCAATTTCGACCCCTCGCCCGACGACTCGCGAGAGCCGATCCACAAGGTGATCCAAGAGAGCGTCCAGCGGCTGGTCAAGCTGGTGGACCATACGCCCGACGAGCACCTCGAGCCGATGCTGGGTTTGTTGATCCAGCGCAAAGGCTGGATCGAGAACGAGTTGGCGGCCCTGCGGCTGCTTGAAAGGCCTTCCCTGCCGCCGGCGATCAGCGACTTCCTGACGCTCGAGCCATACGGCGGGTCCGAGGACCGGCTGGTGCGCCATTACCAGCGCCTGTCGAACGTTTTGGACGAGGCGATCTGCCATGTCCGCGCAAGACTCTGGGTGCTAAATCAGGACGTCTTCACGTCTGAACGTTGATGGCCTCCGAAAATGAACCGCCCGCTCCCGTCACGGGCAGCGGGTCGTCCGCCCGATCCGAACTCCACCGCCTCGAGGAGAAGCTCACGACGATCGCCGACCCGGACATCCGATCGGTGCTCGTCGCCCGAATCCAGCAGCTTTACGCCGAACTGCCGCCCGAGCCCCCGACGGCTGAAGCGGCAGCGGTCGAAGCGCCCGCCCCTGAAGAACCCGACGAGCCGCTGCTGCCCCCCACCCAGGAGCAGATGGAGAGGGCCGAGTCGCTGGTGAGGCAAGCCAAGGTCGAACGGATGCGGGGGAACCGCCAAGCCGCGTCGGACCTGCTGCGCCAGGCGACCGAGATTGCCCCGACGGCACCTGCCCTCTTGGAATCGCTCGGCGACGACGCCATGGAGCGCCACAACTACAAGCAGGCCCGCCAGGCTTACGAGCGCGCGCTCAAGGTCTCGCCGAAGAACATCGCCCTGGAGCGGAAGCATGCAGAATCGATCCTGAAGGCCGAGAGCGGCCTCACGGTGGAAGACCAGCTACGCCTCGGGCTTTCGGGGAGCCCTTTCATCTCGAGCGAGGACATGAAGGCGAGCCGAAAGTCGGCTACCATCCTCAACGCCTTCCTCCCCGGACTGGGCCAGATCGCTTTGGGCCAAACCACCAAAGGAGCGATCCTGATGGCGGTGTGGATTCTGTGCCTTGTGGGGATCGTGCTCCTCCGGGGGGATTTCACCGCCCTTATGCAGACGACCTTCACCGGCCAGAGCGACCAGAAGCCGACGCTGCTGGTCCTCCTGCCGATCTTTGTCGCCCTGATCGTCTACGTCGGGGCCCTTGCGGACCTGAAGGGGACGGAACCCGAAGGGATCCACAAGGTCGACCACCCCAAGCCGCCGGTCAATCTCCCGTTCGAGTAGCCGGGGCGAGCTAGGACTGGGTCGGCCTTGCCCGATCGAGAATCTCCATCGAGTGGCGAAAGACCATCTCCGTCAACGGATTCCAGAGATGGTAGAGCTGGGGCAGTTCGTCGAGGGCGGCAAAGTAGCGCCCCAGCGACTCTTCCTGCATCCCGATCTCGACAAGCTCTTTGATCCGTGCGGCGTAGCAGTCGATCCATCGGACCTCCCGCCGTTCGATCACGTGGTAACAGCCGATGTACTGCACCCCGCACAGGATCGCGCCAGCCTCCTCCAGCGCTTCCCGGTGAACGGCCTGGAGCGAGGTTTCATTCGGTTCGACGCGTCCGGACGGGATGCACCATCCCCGCCCGTCGATGTTGCAGAGGAGCACCTTGTCCTCGTGCCAGGGGAACACAAGCCCCGCGAACGCCCTCAAGGGCGCCCGAAAAGGCGCCGGATGGAAGACGAGCCGCTGGCGGCCGTATTCCCCGCTGGGAAACCTCTTCACCATGGGATGACGACGACCTTCCCGAGGATCGTATTCACGTCGACGGGGCCAAACTCCCGACTGTCCTCGCTGTGCATGCGATTGTCGCCGAGAACGTAGACGGTCCCGTCGGGCACGCGGAACCGGCCGTCGATGAGCCGATGGTCGTCGGGCGCGTTCGCCCAGTCGACCGTCTCTCCCGCCGTTCGGTAGATCCGCTTGATGATATAGCCGGTCGGCCCGGTGTCGCGGATCACCACGATGTCCTTCTTCTGAAGCGGACCGACGAGCCAGTAGGCGTCGCTGACCACGACCTTTTGGCCATTCTCGAACGTGGGGACCATCGATTCGCCCGAGACGACCACAGTCTTGAAGTTCAGGTTGAAGAAGATGGCGAAACCGAGGAGGAACAGCAGAAGGATCAGGAAACCCCGAACGCGCTTCCTCCCCTTTTTGTGGCGCCGTTCGGGGCCCTCGATCCTTAGAGCCTGTTCTCGAGGCTTCTCCTTGACAGGTACGTCTTCCATGGTAGATGTGGATAGAGCTTAACCCAACCTCGGCCTGAAACAGGCTTCCGTTTTGGCCCCGCCCTCGCCTTCGCTGGCGGTCTTCGGCGCGCGACGCTATAATGGGAGCACATTCCTCGAGCCTTTCACAGAGGAGTGCTCCCAACCGGAGGAGGGCCAAGAGATGGCGGATCCATCTAAAAACGACACTCCGAAGGTTGGAACTAAATGGGTCGAAGGTTCTTCCAAGACGACGAGGATCCTCTCGTGCGCGCAGAAAGGAGTTGGGAGACTCCGCGCCCGCGAGACTGCGGGATCCGCCGAACAAAGGTCGTTTTGGGCGAGTAGTGACCGAGAGAAGCGAAAGCAAAACCTCATGAGAACGAATGCCGATCTCAAAACGATCGTATCGCCATAAGGGGAGAGCATGAGCGAGCGATATTTA
>DASWVS010000375.1:0-3765 GCA_036401135.1 Fimbriimonas sp. | reverse complement strand
CCTCGCTGGTAACACCGGATCAGGAACACGCCGATTCGCTTTCCCATCGCTCCCGGACCTTGCAGATAAGCGTTCGCACTTCCTCCTGAATACGCTGGAACGGCGCCGATGCTCCCGCTTCGCTGACGACAAACACGCAATCGAGACGTGGAGCGAGGAGATGAGGTTGCGTCCTCAGGGCTTCGCGAAAGCGGCGCTTGGCAAGGTTGCGCTTCGGCTTGCTGCCGATCTTCTTCGACGTGGCGAACCCGACGAGGCCGCTTCCCGGCAAACAGGCGATGCGGGCAAGGTCGCCTCTTGCCCGCATCCCTCCGGAGAAGATCGCCTCGAACCTTGCTTTGTTCGGTCCGTTCAGCGCCCGGTCGCCGCCGCCAGTCGTTTTCGGCCGCGCGTGCGCCGTCGCTTGATGACGTTCTGCCCGTCGGTGGATCTCATCCGGACTCGAAAGCCGTGCGTCGTGTGCTTGTGGCGGTTGTTAGGCTGGTAGGTGCGCTTCATGATCTTCTCTCGTTCGTGTGGGGTTGAACGACAAAGTTTACCTGGTGGCGGAAAGCGCGGGCCGAACCCCCCGGTCAGAAGCGGAAAACGACCAGGCCCACCATCGATTCGACGTTGGAAAGATCGCTCGCGTCGGACTCGTCGGACGCGTGGAAACTGAGGTAGACGACGCTGCCCTCCCCTTTCGGAAAGGCGACGGCGAGCGGCCTCACCCCCGACCGCTGTCCCCGCGTCTTGGGCGGATCCAACGGCTGGTGTCGTAGCAGGGCCTCGCTGAACTCATAGTAGGAGACCGGCCCCTGGACGAGAACTTGGGTCGTCGTCGGCACGGCGTCGATGACCGACCAACCGCTCGTGAACCCCCGGATGGTGATGCGCCCGCTCGCTTCCAGAAGTTCGAGCGCCGCCATCTCCGTGCGCAGCGCGGGGTCGGGCACGCCCGCCACGGTCACCACATTGTCGTCCCCTCCCCCGTTGACCCAGGCGACGTCCTCCGGGAAAGCGGATCGAACGATCCTCGATTCGAGGTCGGTGGTAAAAAGCGTCCCACCGCCCGTCACGTAGTCGCGCAGCCTCGCTCGGACCGCCTCGTTCTCCAGATTCACTCCCAGATCGGCGCCGCAGTTGACGAAGATCAGGTCGTAGCCCGCCATCCGGCCAGCGCTCGACAGGAGATCCGCTGCGGAGCCGACGGTCGCCTCGCCCGGTCCACCACCGTCGTAGACGTCGAACCCTTCGATCCCAAAACCGCGGAGGACGGCCTGGACACGATCGAACTCGCCGGTGACGACCGCGATCTTCGCGCCGCCTTGGCGGGGCGAGGAGGGGAGCCGCGTCTGCTCCGAGGTCAATTCAGACTTTCCGCCGATGTTGGCGACGAGCGTCTTCTTCCACGATCCCTTCGTGATCCTAAAAGTGGTCTTGCCGTTCGGAACCTCGCTCAGCTGGAACGTGCCGTCGGGAGCCGACGTTGTCCGAACCACGGTGCCGCCTTCGGGGGTCGCCTCGATCGAAGCATGGCCGAGCGGAGTCCGGCCGTCCGGGGCATAGACACGTCCCCGGACCGTTCCCGGTTCGCTGTTGCCGCCCGAGTCGCCGTTGCCTCCGCCGCCTCCACAGCCGATCAGGCCCAGCGCCAGCAGCGCCTGCATCCAACGTGATCCCCTCAAAAGCATTCGATCCTCCCAAACGCGTATCGCTACTCCGTATTCTGCCAGACAGCCGGAAGACTGCCAATGAATCGTGTGAGTTCCGCCGCCATCTCCCGATTCTCCGTCAGCCTCGCATGGCCCGGTGTTCCGGTTCCCGCCCGCCGGTACCGGTAGAAGGCCACCCTTCGATCGCCCGACTGCCGACGGCGATGGGCAACCTCTCGGACCAGCTCGTCCCAGGCGGGGTCGTGGATGAGAATGGTCGTCGAGAGCACGAACCACGCCTTCGGGTAATGGGAGCGCAGGCTTTCGACGATTTGCAGGTAGGTGCCGATCCAGCGCTGGCGGTCGAGATCGCTCTTCGGGTCGAGGAACCGGCCGTCGTTCTGTCCGATGGCGATCACGACGACATGAGGCGTCCAGCGGCTGAAGTCCCACGGAGCCAACCGGCTGGGAATCGGACTGAGCTTGTCATACGTCGTCTCCAGCCCGGTCAGCGTCGAACCGCCCCACCAGCCGTTCTCGTCGTGCAGCGCGAGCCCGCCGATGCCGTTCACGTGCGCCTCGGCACCGAGCATCCTGGCGGCCATCGAGGCGTAGGACCAGTAAGTGTTGACCAGGGGTTCGCGAAGGTTGTTCGTTCCGATCTCGTCGTCCTCCTTGCCCTCGTACCCCACCGCCTCGGCGTGCACCCCCGACGTCACCGAGTCGCCGAAGAACTCGATCCGCTTGCGGGGCCGGCGGCTCGGCCATCCCAGCCGTTTCCCCGGGTCGATCGCCACACCTTTGAATCGGAACATCCCGTCGACTGCGTCCGACCGCCGATAGACCAACATTTCGTGCTCGGTGTCCTCGAGGCCGACGGCGATCTGGTAGAGCGCATCCGACTTCGGTTCGAGATATTGCCGGATCTCGGGCGAACCGTCGATGCGAAACCCGAGCCAGTTGCCGCGCCCCCAGTCGTCCTCTTCGAAAGCGAGCGCGATCGACGTCCCCTCGAATTTGACCTTGAAGCCGCTTCCGCCGTAATGGAACGAAGGGGCGGAGGGGTCTTCCATCCCGATGCGGCCGAAATATTGGAGGCGGGGAAGCGATGCGTCGAAGTAGGCGCGGTCTCCGATTCGGTACGCCGAGGGGGCCTGCATCGCGACCGTTAGCAGCAGGGGAAGGAGCGACAACCCGGACAGCTTACTGCGCGCGAAGCCGGAACTGCGAATCCGATCTCACGAATTCCCCCGGGCCGGATCCCCGTCGAGCGGATCCTCGAACTCGTTGTCGCCCTTGCCCTCGGAGAACAGCCACGTCTTGTTGAAGGCGATCTTCTCGTCCGCCGTGGATCGCGCCCCTTCGACGGCGGCCAGGAAGATGCTGTTCTTGCCGAACCTGCGGTTCACCTGGTCGATCGCCCGGCTCAGCTGGACGCGCTGCGGCGTCTCGTCGAACAGGCTCGGTGTGACCTGTTCGCTCGACTTCAGGTCGTAGAACACGATGCCGACGGTCCGGGGCGACGAAAAGTCGCGGCGCTCCCACAACTCGAGAAACGATTCCGTGAACGTGGTCGAGTCCTGGGTTGCCGGTAGGCGGACTCTCGCCTGCCAATCCTTCGAAACGCCGTGGACGGAGACGACCATCCCTTCGGCCCAAAGGTCGTTCGCTCGAAGTCGCGCGCTTGCCTTCTGGATCAGCCTGAGCAGGACCTCGCGGCTTCCGGCCTCGGTCCTCCGTTCGGGGCTGAGGACGTTCGAATGCCCCAGGCTTTTACGCGAGTGGACCTCGGGCAGGAGGTCGTGCCCGCGGAGCATGTACCACCACCTCTCGCCGTGGATCGAGCCGAAGCCGCGCAGCAGCTGCTCCCTCGAAGCGGCGCAAAGTTGCTCGGAGGTGAAGATCCCGGCCGCATTGAGCCGAATCTGCATCCTGCGGTTGATGCCGGGGAAGTCGGTCAGCCGCAGCGGGTACAGCCGATCGGGCAGATCGGCGGCTTCGAGCACGACGAGACCGCTCGGCTTCTCGAGTTCGGTGGCGACCTTCGACAGGAACGCGTTGGGAGCGATGCCGATGCTGCAGGTAAGGCAACCGCCGACGGCGTCGGCGATCCTCTCCTTGATCCGTTGCG
>DASWVS010000374.1:0-7993 GCA_036401135.1 Fimbriimonas sp. | reverse complement strand
AACCACGTCCCCTTCGCCGTGGATCGGCGTGCTGATGTTCCGAAGCTCGTCGACCATCGCGTTCACCGCGCGGTCGATGCCGGCCTTGATCTGGGTCGAGTTCGACCCCGCAGCCACGTTCCGGATCCCTTCCTTGAAGATCGCCTGGGCGAGCACGGCCGAGGTCGTCGTCCCGTCGCCCGCGACGTCGTTGGTCTTGCTCGAGACTTCCCGGATGAGCTGCGCGCCCATGTTCTCGAACCGGTTCTCGACCTCGATCTCCTTGGCGATCGTCACGCCGTCGTTGATGACGGTGGGAGAACCGAATTTCTTCTCGATCACGACGTTGCGTCCGCGGGGACCGAGAGTGACCTTCACCGCGTTCGCCAGTTTGTCGACGCCCACCTCGAGTAGCTTACGGGCGTCATCGGTATATTTAATGTCCTTAGCTGCCATCTGTTTCTCCTTCGAGTCTTCGTTGCCTTAGGCGGCAGCTCCGGCCGTTGCGCCTTCGACCACGCCGAGCACGTCCTCCGCGCGAAGGATCACGTACTCCTTCCCGTCGACCTTCACCTCGGTCCCGCCGTACTTGCCGTACAGGATCACGTCGCCGACCTGTACGTCCACCGGCGCGAGCTGGCCGCTGTCCAGACGCTTGCCGGGGCCGACGGCGAGCACCGTTCCCCGCTGGGGTTTCTCTTGCGCCGTGTCCGGCAGGATGATGCCGCCCGAGGTGGTCTGCTCCTTCGCGGCAGCCTCGACGACGATCCGGTCATGCAATGGTTGAATCGCCATGTTCTATTCCTCCAATCTCGTTCAAAACTGTTGTCGCACGGCCTGATCGAGGCCTTGCGATTTGGCAGTATACCGTCGAGAGTGCTAAGAATCGAGTCCCGTTCGTCGCGGGAGCAAAGACTCGACGAAGGGAACTTTGCTATCTGAAGGGCTTTGGTCGTACCATGGATTTGCACAAGCCGTGATGATTACCTACGCCGTCTCTCTCGTCGTCCTCGCGCAATCGGGCGCCGCTGGTGGCCAAGGGCTTCTCGATTCGTCGTACCAAAAGGTCAGAAAGGCGCGTTCCATCGCCTTTTCGATGACCATGCCGGCAGACGCAGGCGTGCCGGACATCGGGATGGCCTTCTCGTACCTTCGTGGAGGCTACCGCCGCATGAGGTTCCAAGGGATGGAGATGATCCTGACGCCGAACCTTCGGTACGTACTCATGACCGAGCAGAAGCAGTATATGAAAATGCCTGCTGGCTCGAACTTGAACAGCGACTTCAGCTTGCCGGGGCTCGAAGGCCTTGGCTCCGACGTCAAGCCGCTCCGAGCAGCGGGCGACGCTCGGCTCGTCCGGCAGGAAGGCAAGGATGTCTATCGAGTGCCGGTGCAGGCAAACCAGCCGGGGATGCCGTCCGGCATCGTTCTGCTCATCGACCGTCTCTCCGTGATGCCGTTGGGGATCGAATACCCAGACAGGGAAGGCAAGCGAACGGTCTTCTATGAGAACTTCGCCGTCGATACCCTGGCCGAGGCCGACTTCGCTTGGTCGCCTCCCGCCGACTGGAGTCTTCTCGACCAGGGCAAGTCCGAAGCGAAGGATCCCCCGGGTTCCTCCGGAGAGGACGAGTACACCGCCAAACTGCTCAAGGTCGGCACGGTCGCACCCGACTTCAAAGCGAAGACGACCTCCGGGTCGACGATCTCGCTCTCTGCACAGCGTAAAGGGAAGAAGGCGACCCTCGTCAACTTCTGGTTCTATGGGTGAGGGGCTTGCATGGAGGAGTTTCCTCACCTGCGCGACCTGTATGGCCGCCTCAAAAAGCAAGGCTTCGAACTCGTTTCCGTCAACTACGGCGACACCGTCAAGCAGATCGACAGCTACGTGAAGGAAGGGAAGTTCAACTTCCCGATCGTCCGCAACAACTCGGCGGGCGTGGACGTCTCGAAGCTCTACAAAGTGGAGGCGTACCCGACGAACTACCTCCTCGATGCCGACGGCAAGATCGCCGCGCGCTTCGTGGGGTACGACAAAGCCGGCATGGACGCCGCGCTGCGCAAGCTGGGATTCAAGTTGTAGCGAAGTGCCTACTGAATCGGTTCTGCCGGTTGTAGAATCACCGCGTGCCAATGACGGACCGGCTGTACGAGAACGCCTACGGACACTTTCGCAGGGATAACTCGGCCTTCGTCGTAACCGACGTGTCGACCCCGCGCCCCTGGGTGAACGTGATGTCGAACGACCGCTACGGCCTCATGGTCAGCCAGGCCGGCGGCGGCATGTCCTGGTACGAGAACTGCCAGACCTACCGGATGACCCGGTGGGAGCAGGACCTCGTCCAGGACGCCTACGGCCGGTTCGTCTACGTCCACGAGCTCGGTTCCGACGAGCCGGGCTGGCCGTGGTCGACGACGTTCCAACCGACGCGCTGGAAGGCCGACCTCGACCAGTGCGAGCACGGCCTCGGCTACACGGTCTTCACCCGCGAGCTGTTCGACCTGCGCACCGAGCACACGGTCTTCGTCCCCGTCGACGCCGACGCCGAGTTATGGCTCCTGCGGCTGGTCAACCTCTCCGACCGGGCCCGGCGATTCCGCCTCGCCACCTACCTCGAGTGGCAGCTTGGCGGCATCGGCGACTGGCACCGAGAGTTTCACCGGCTGTTCATGGAGAGCAAGCCTCGCGGGGACGCGCTCCTCGCGTGGAAGCACCCCAACCTCGCCGAGCATCGGCGCGACCCTCTCGAGCAGCCGACGAGGGCGGTCGCCCGCTGGATCGGAGCCGGCGATGTGCGCTGGGTGACCGACAAGGCGGCCTGGCTCGGACGGAACGGCAGTCCGGAGCAGCCCGAGGGCCTGTTCGACGTCCCTGAGCAGTCGTCGACCCCCCGGTGGGACGATCCGATCGCGGCCGGGGTGGTCGAGGTCGAAATCGGTCCGGGCGCGTCCATCGAGCTCGGGTTCATGATCGGGGCAGCGAAAAGCGAAGCCGACGCGCTCGCGTTGGTCGGCGGCTGCTCCATCGATCGGATCAAGCGCTCGCTCGAAGAGACGCAGGTCTACTGGCGGAACCGCTGCCAGTCGGTACGTGTCGAAACCGGCGACCCCGATATCGACTTTCTCGCCAATACCTGGCTCCCCTACCAGACGATCGCCGGCCGCCTCTACGCGCGCTGCGCCTACTACCAGCAGGGCGGGGCGTACGGCTATCGCGACCAGCTCCAGGACTCCCTCATGCTCCTTCGCAGCGAGCCGGGCGAAACGCTGAAGCAGTTGGGTCGGCACGCCGAGCAGATGTACGCCGACGGCGGCGTCAAGCATTGGTGGATGCCGGGCCCCGGCTGGGGCCCCGACAGCCACCACAGCGACACCTGCCTCTGGCTCGCGTACGGCACCCTCGCCTACCTCGACGCGACCGGCGACAGGGCGTGCCTGCGGCAGGATTACGCCTACCTTGCGCCGACCGACGACGGGAAGATCCACAACCACGGGTCTCTGCTCGAGCACTGTCTCCGCGGCATCGACCGAGCGTTGACCCGACGCTCGGTCCGCGGGTTGCCGCTGATCGGCGCCGGGGACTGGAACGACGGACTCTCCCATGCCGGGATCGACGGCAAGGGCGAGTCGGTCTGGCTGGCGATGTTCCTTTACGGCATCCTCCGGCGCATCTCGCCCTATGTAGAAGGGGAGACCGCCCTCCGCTACCAGCAAGCCGCCGACGATCTCCGCGAGGCCGTGAACGAGCACGCCTGGGACGGAGAGTGGTACCTCGGCGGGACCCGAGACGACGGCAAGCCGTTCGGAAGCAAGGACTGTGAGGAGGGAAGGATCTTCCTGAACCCGCAAACCTGGGCGGTCATCACGGGGATCGCGCCGGAGGACCGGGCACGGCAGGCTCTCGCCTCCGCAAAGGAGCACCTGGTGACCGAGTACGGGGCGCTCCTGCTCCAGCCGGCTTACTCGAAGGTCGACCCCTACATCGGCTACATCACCCGGTACGCGCCCGGCCTCCGCGAGAACGGCGGCGTCTACAGCCACGCCTCGACCTGGGCGGTTTGGGCGTTCGCGAAAGCCGGCGACCGGGAGACGGCACGTTCGATTTATCGCGGGATGCTGCCGCACCTGCGGGCCCGGCAGGACCCCGATCTCTATGCGGCCGAGCCTTACGTGATGCCCGGCAACACCGACGGCCCCGACTCTCCCTACGCCAGCCGAGCCGGCTGGACCTGGTACACCGGCTCGTCAGCCTGGATGGTGCGCGTGGCCGAGATGCTTGGTACGGACCAAAAGTAGTCGCGATCAAGTCCAAGGTGGTCCGGTGTAGAGTGCGGTGCCCCGGCACCGCTTTCCCAGCGCGAGCCCGCGAGCGCCGATATGTCTAACCGACGCCATTCCTAAGCCCTTCCCCCCGGGGGGAAGGGTTGGGATGAGGGGCCGCGGGCACGAGGTTTTCGCCCCTGCATTGCGAGTTCTAGCCGTCCCTCCTCCACAGGGTCGAGATCCGGTCCCAGGCGTCACCTCACCCCAACCCCTCTCCTGCGAGGCGAGGGGCTCCGGAAGCCCTTCCCCCCGTAGGAGAGGGGCTCCGGAAGCCCTTCCCCCAGGGGGGAAGGGTTGGGATGAGGGGTCGCAGGCGCAGCGCTACCAAAACTCCTCGACGGTCGCCTCGGCAACCCTCGGCCGCGGAGCCGCCCCACCGCAGCCCAACCGCCGCCGGTACCAAGAACCGGGGACCGCGTCCTCAAGAGCGGCGAAAATCTCGGAATCCCCTTGCATTTCAGAAAAATTGCCCTATAATGCTGAAAGGATTCAGCAGACGCAATGAGGCGGACGACGATCGAAGATGTGGCCCGCATGGCGGGAGTCGGCAAGGTGACCGTGAGCTACGTGCTCAACGGCCGCTCCGAGTCGGCGCGCATCAGCTCCGGCACCGCCGAGAAGGTGCTCAACGCCGCCCGCGAGCTGAACTACCGGCCGAACGCCCTCGCCCGGATGCTGGTCACCAAACAGACCCAGACCCTGGCGGTGGTCTTCCAGTACGGCGACTACTTTTCCGCCTGGTCCAGCTTCACCAACGAGGTCATGCGGGGTGTCTGCGAGGCCGCCGTCGCGAGCGGCTACGACCTGATGCTGCACACCAAGCCGGTCGCGAACGCCGAATGCGAGGCGGACAATCTGGTCGATGGCCGCGTGGAGGGAGCGCTGATCCTGCGGGACCAGGACGATCCGACCCTGAAACACCTGCTGGACCGCGACTTCCCGTGCGTGCAGTTCTTCACCCGAAGCGACGACCCGAGGGCGGCTTGGGTGGACGCCGACAACTACGCGGGTGGACGCATGGCGACCCGCCACCTGCTCGAGCTCGGGCACCGTCGCATCGCGATGCTCCACGGCTCGCCTGGCTCCGTCGCCTCCAACGACCGCTACAACGGATACCGGGACGCTCTCGAGAGCGCCGGGATCCCCCTCGAACCGCGGTTCGTCTTGCAGGCACCCGAGTTGAGCTCTTCGTTTGAACCGGTTCAGCGCATGTTCGAAGGTCCGGAACGTCCGACGGCGGTCTTCGTCTGGTCCGACGATACGGCTTTCCTCGTCCTCGACGTCCTCCGCTCCATGGGCCTGTCGGTTCCCAACGACGTATCCGTGGTCGGATTCGATTCGCTGGAGCGCTGCGAAACGACGCATCCGCCGTTGACGAGCGTGCGACAACCCGTCCGAGAGATGGCGGTCCGAGCGACCGTCCTCCTCACCGATCTCCTGCGCGGCAAACAGCCCGAGCAGAAGCAGATCCTGTACCCGTTGTGCCTGGATTTACGGTCTTCGACCGCTCCGCCAAGAAGACAGTAAGGAGAACGTTGGCAATGCTGAAGCAAACAAACCTGTCGAAGAAGATGCGCCTTGGCTCGGCTTTACTCGTCCTCATGGCGATGGTCGGTTGCTCCGCGGGTCCGCAAAAGCTGGACGAGGATTACCTGAAGAAGGCGCCGGAATTGGGCAAGGCCCGATACGAGATCATGCAACGTGCCGGACGGGACTGGAACAACCTGACCCCAGAAGACAAGGCCAAATTCGTCGAGACGTTCGACGGCGACGAAGCTCAGGCTAAAGCCTACTGGGAGAATGTCAAGGCTGGCCCCCCCTCGGGACCTGCTGGCATGGGAGGCCCGCAAGGAGTGGGCAAATAAGATTTTTCCTGCGGATGAACAAGGAGAGAAACCGAGTCCCGTCCGCGCTTGTTATGAATCGCAACTGCGGTGAACAGTTTTCGAACACAAAGAGGTGAAAACCAATGCTACGTAATCGTTCCGCCTTCACGCTTATTGAGTTACTTGTCGTAATCGCCATCATCGCCATTCTCGCGGCGATCCTTTTCCCTGTCTTCGCCCAGGCCAAGGCCGCCGCCAAGACGACCCAGTCGATCAGCAACTTGAAGCAGATCGGCACCGGCCTGATGCTCTACCTGAACGATAGCGACGACGTCTATCCGATCCGCCGCTTCGCCGCGATCGATGCCAGCGGCAATCCCGGCGAGCTTTCCTGGAAGCAGGTCCTGTATCCCTACATCAAGAGCCAGCCGCTGTTCAACGACACCGTCAACCCCAAGTCGGTGTTGCCGGACGACACCTCGGACGACGCCCTTCGCGCCAGCTGGGGCCAGGTGGTCCTCGGACCCCGGACGGGCCGTGGCTACGCGCTCTTCGATGCGCCGTGGCTCTTCGGAAAGAGCTGGAGCACGCCCACTCTGACCGCCACGTCCGTCGATGAACCGGCAAAGGTGCTGACCATCGCTGAGCATAAGCGCGTTTGGGTCGATACCGGCCCTTGGCTCAACTGGGACAAGAACGACTGGGATCCCGTCACCGGCACGATCGGCATGTGGCCCTGGGGCGGCGGCAAGTGGAGCGACAAGGCGATGGTCCTCGTCTTCCACGACGGCCATGCCAAGCGCACCTCCAACACGGCGATGTGCGGCAAGGACGACGAGATTAACGCTTGGGGCTATCAGCGCAACCAGTTGACCAACTGGGGCGGCCTGGGCGACGTGACCTGGGTGGACACGTTCTGCCAGACCATGCCGCCTGAGGTCCGGTAGAACCCTATCTCCGACAGCGGTCGGAGATCGACTCCTCGGCCGTCGCGCACCGCGCGACGGCCGGCCTAACATTTAGACTCGGCTCGAGACGCCTATGATACTGACCATGCTCGCTTGCTCCGCCTTGGCGGCTCCCGCCGACCTGCGGGGAAATGCGCTTCTCGACGAACTCCAGCACCGGGCGGTGAAGTTTTTCTGGCAGGAGTCGCACCCGAAGACCGGGCTGACCAAGGACCGGGCTGCAACCCTCAAAGACTCCGATAAGTTTGATGTCGCCAGCATCGCCTCCGTCGGCTTCGCACTCTCCGCGTACCCCATCGGAGTGGAGCGCAAGTGGTTGAAGCGGGACGACGCACTCAAGAGGACGAGGCTGACACTCGACACGATCCTGAACAAGCTGGACGGCACGCGCGGCTGGTACTACCACTTTGTCAACTGGGAAACGGGCAAGCGGGTCTGGAACTGTGAGCTTTCCTCCATCGACACCTCGATCATGCTCGCCGGAGTCATCCAGGCGCGGCAGTATTGGAAGGACCGGCAGGTGACGCGCGACGCCGACGCGATCCTGAGGAAGGTCGACTGGGTGTGGATGATGCGGGACACCAAAGGCAACGCACCTCACGAGTTCTTCAGCATGGGCTGGACCCCCGAGAAAGGCTGGATCCCCGCCACCTGGGCCGCCTATAACGAGCTGATGATGCTCTACCTGCAGGCGTATGGCTACTCGAATATCCGCACCGACGGGTGGGACAAGTTCGGCCGGAACGTCTACACGGACCGTGGCCACACCTCGATCGAGGGCGGCCCGCTGTTCATGCATCAGATGTCGCACGTGTTCTACGACTTCTCCAACCGGCGAGACCGGCTCGGGTTCAACTACTGGGTCGCAACCCGCGAGGCGACGCTGGCGAACCGTGC
>DASWVS010000373.1:0-10558 GCA_036401135.1 Fimbriimonas sp. | reverse complement strand
TGGGGCTGTTCAAGAAGGCGTTCCTGGCCGACAACCTCAACACGATCATCAACGAGATCGGGCGTCCGGACGCCCAGTCGAACCGGATGCTGCTGACCCTGGCGGTGGTGCTCTACGGGTTCCGGATCCTGCTCGATTTCGCCGGGTACAGCGATATCGCCATTGGAAGCGCCCGGCTCTTCGGCATCAAGGTGCCGGAGAACTTTCTATATCCGTACCGTCAGCGGAACATCGCCGACTTTTGGCGCCACTGGCACGTGAGCCTGTCCTCCTGGCTCACCGACTACGTGTTCATCTCCGTCGGCGGAAGCCGGTACGGGATCAAGAACACGCTCCGCAACCTGATGCTGGTGATGGTCGTCTCGGGCTTCTGGCACGGCGCGGCCTGGAACTTCGTCCTCTGGGGGATCTGGCACGGCATCCTATTGACGAGCCACCGGATGTACAAGGAATTCGTCTATCCCAAGCTGCCGTCGGCGGCGACCCATTCGTTCGCCGCCAACGCGATAAGCTATGTCGTCACGATGGTCGCGGTCTGGTTCGGTTGGCTGCTGTTCATGTGGCCGATGGATGAGGTCATGATCTACCTGAGGGCGATCGCGCGATGAAGATGGAACCTGAAACGACGACCCCGCACGCTTCGCCGCTGCGCTTTGCCGGCGTGCTGTTCCTGATGCTGTTCTTCGCCTTCCTGGTGCTCTGCTTCAGCGCGCCCTCTTCCCAGTTCATTTACGTGGATTTCTAGCCATGAGCCCAGAAGGAACGACCGAGGTCAGAAAACACCGCACCGACCGCTGGGTCTACCGCGACTACACCGGGGACTTCAGCGCCCGGCAGGCGCGGACGCTTCTCGCCGTGCTCGCGCTCATCGTGGTCCTCGCCGAAGTGGCGGTTCGGATCGTCGGTCCGGAAGACCGGCGAACCTCCCAGAACTCCATGCACGGCTTGCGCACCCAGTTGCTTCAGATGGAGGAGGACCCGCGACCGAAGATCGTCGGCGTAGGCGACTCGTCCCTCCAGGGCGGAGGGGTGCTGCGGGACGAGGATACGGGCATGGGGATGCTCTGGACGGACCTCCGCGGAACCCACAGCGTCTACAACCTCGGCGTCCCCGGCGGGACCGCCTACACGAACAAGTTCCTGCTCGAGGTGATCAGGAACCGCCCGATCGAGAACGTCGACCGGGTGATCGTCGAAATGATCCCGTCGAAATTCATGGTGCCGAAAAAGGGCGCGCCGACCCTCGAAGAGAGCGGCCTGGCCTCCGTCCAAGAGTTGAACCGTTTTCTGCCTTTCGCCGACGCGCGCGCCCTCGGCATCCCCTCGGATCCGCTCAACCGCGACGTGGCGATCGAGTATCGGTTCCAATACGGGCTCGCGAAGCTCAGCCACCTCTATCGGATGCGCGACGCGTTCAAGAACCGGATCGTCGGCGGATACCCGGCGTTCTGGTTCGCGGCGAGCCTGCTGCCGAACAATATCCGGAAGCGGATGCTCGCCGACAAGGGGGACGGCAACAACCGGCTCGCGGCGCAGACGGAGGACGTTCCCTACCGTCCCCAGATGGGCAAGCCGTCGGATCGCGAGGTCTACTTCTCCGACAGGGGCCAGTTCGAGATGCTTCGGGACACGCTCCGGCAAGCCAAGAGGATCTCGAAGAAACCGCCGGTGCTGCTGATCCACCCCACCCACTTCGAGTACCAGAAGATCAGCGAGCGCCAGCGACGGCTCCACCTGCAGGCGCTTCGGGACATGGGGCGCAGCATGGAGCGGCTCGCGCGCGAGGAGGGGGTCGAGTTGGTGGTCGTCCCGAGCAACGAGTATCAGGACCCCTCGTTCTGGACCAAGACCACCGCGCACTTCAACGAGCGGTTGCACCGGATCGTGTTCGAGAGGCTTCGCGCGAAGCTCCCCTAGCGTCCGGCGCCCTTGGCGAGCGTCGCGTAGAGTTTCTCGACCACCTTGTCGATCGTATAAAGCCTCTCGAAAACCGCCCTCGCCCGGCAACCCTGCTCGTCGAGCCGGGCGGGATCGTCGCGCGCCTGCAGGATCTCCCGAACCATGCCCTCGACGTCGCCGATCTCGACCCGCGCGCCGCAATCGGCCTCGTCGATCACCCGCGACACCTCGACTTCTCCCGCCATCAAGGCGAGCGTCGGCCGTCCCGAAGCGAGGCAGGTGTAGAACTTGCTGGGGACGCAGAGCCCCTCCATGCCCGGCTCCAGGGTCACCAGGTTCATGTCGCCGGACGCGAGAAGGTCGGCCAACTCCTCCTCCGGAACGAAGGGGAAGATCCGGACGTTGCGCAGCCCTCGCAGGGCAACGGCCTGTTCGACCTCCTTCTTCTTATGACCTCCCCCAACAAGCACGAGGGTCACATCGGGCGCTTCCTCCTGGAGGCGCTCGGCGGCGCCGAGGATCGTCTCGAAGTCGTGATATTGGCCGAAGTTGCCCGAGTAGAGCACGACGAACCCTTCGATGCCGTGCCGTTGGCGGAAGGAGGTCGCTTTCGGCAGCGGGCGGACGACGTCCGGATCCGCACCGACCTCCACGACCGCCACCTTCTCGGGCGGAAGCCGATAGTCGCGGACGAGCCTGTCCTTCATGCAGCGGCCGATCGCGATGACGGAACTCGCCCCATGGAGCCAGGCGGCCTGGTATCGGCGCATCCAGCGGACCGCTTTCGAACTTGGCTCCATCACCTTGAGCGCCACCGTCCGGTCTGGGTCAAGGTCGTAGACCAGATAGACGTAGGGAACGCCGCGCAGCAGCTTCAACATTCCTGCGGCGATCGGGAGGGTGAGGGGTGCCGTCGTCACCAGCGTGACGTCCGGACGGGGCAGGGTCAGGGCGCGCCAAGCGACCGAGTGGGCGAAGAGCAGGTTGCCGGCGAAGCGCTTGAGCGTTCGTTCGCGGCTCCAGTTCGGACTAGGAACGCGATGGATCTCGATCCCGTCCCACTGTTCCTTCGCCGGGTACCGAATATTGGGATCGCGATAGGCGAACCGGCCCGTGATGGCGGTGACCCGCGCCTGGTGGCGGTGGTGTAGCCGCGAGGCGATGTTGGAAGTGGCGGTCGCAGTCCCTCCCTGGTTGTCGGGGTAGAAGAACTCGTTGAGGAGGAGGACTTTGAGTTCTCTCTCGGGCACTAGTAAGCGCCCTCGCCTCTCAGAACCGCCGGAATCGCGAGCAGGAAGATCTTCGTGTCGAGAAAGAGGCTTCGCGTGTTAACATACTCGAGGTCCAGGGCGACCCATTCCTCGAACGAAAGGTGCGAGCGGCCCTTGATCTCGCGGAGGCAGATCAGTCCCGGCTTGACGAGGAGGCGGGCGCGCTGCTCGAACTTGTAGGTGTTGACCTCTTCCGGCAGGTGCGGCCTTGGACCGATGATCGCCATGTGGCCGGAAAGAACGGAGAAGAGTTGCGGAAGCTCGTCGACGGAGTACTTGCGCATGAAGCGGCCGAGCTTCGTGACGCGGGGGTCCTTCTTCATCTTGAACGCCGCGCCGGACGCGTCGCTCTTCTGGAGGAGTTGGTGCCTCACCTGGTCGGCGTCGATCCTCATGCTCCGGAACTTGTAAAAAGGAAACGGGACGCCGTATCGTCCCACCCTCGTCTGGCGATAGAAGATCGGCCCGCCGTCCTGGATCTTGATCAGGAAGGCGAGGATCAGCATCGGGAGGGCGAGAAGGACGAGCGCGCTCAGGGCGATCGCGACATCGACGATGCGCTTGATCGTGCGGAAAACCAGCGACTCCGTCATGGGACGGACAGGCACGTAAAGGGTGAGGACCAGCTCCTCTTCGTCGGAACCTTCGACCGGCTCCACCGACGCCTGCTGTTGCGACAGCAATAGCTTGACGGATGAATTCTCCGTAACCATCTCCAAATATTCCCTCTACACCATTGAAAGCAACGCGTGGAGAAACAAGCTATCCCCAAGCACGCCTTCGCGATAGAACCGGACCCCAAACATGGACAGACGAAACAACGGCCACCCTACACCGTTGTGGAGCCGTCGTCATTATAGCCACTTTTCCTTCATTTCCGGTCCGATATGAAGAAGCGTTGTGGAGATCTGAGGTTCTCGATCAACCGGAGCGCACGAGATCCAACGTGATATTCGTCACCAAACCGGGCTGGGCACGCCGATGCGAGTAAAATAGCCCTTCGCCCCGGGCAGGGGCCGATTCCCTCCGAGTCTCCATGAAACGCGCACTCATTACCGGCATCACGGGCCAGGACGGCTCGTACCTGACCGAGCTCCTGCTGGCAAAGGGGTACGAGGTCCACGGCGTCATCCGGCGCGCCTCCACCTTCAACACCGACCGCATCGACCACCTCTACGAGGACCCCCACAGCCCGGGCGCGAGCGTGAGGCTGCACTACGGCGACCTCCACGACGGGACGTGCCTGAGGCGGGTGGTGGAGCAGGTGGAGCCCGACGAGGTGTACAACTTGGGGGCGCAGTCGCACGTGGCGGTCTCCTTCCAGCAGCCCGAGTACACCACCGACGTCGACGGGGTGGGGGTCCTGCGGATCCTGGAGGCGGTGCGGGACTCCTCGGCGCGCTCGGGCCGGCCGATCCGGTTCTACCAGGCGGGCACCTCCGAGATGTTCGGGGCTGCGAGCCCGCCGCAGTCGGAGGCGACGGCGTTCTACCCCCGCTCCCCTTACGCCTGCGCCAAGCTCTACGCCTACTGGCAGACGATCAACCACCGGGAGGCCTACGGGCTCTTCGCCGCCAACGGGATCCTGTTCAACCACGAGTCGGAGCGCCGGGGGGAGACCTTCGTCACCCGCAAGGTCACCCGCGCCGCCGCCCGCATCAAGGCGGGGCTGCAGCAGCGGCTCTACCTGGGGAACCTCGACGCCCGGCGCGACTGGGGGCACGCCGAGGACTACGTCGAGGCGATGTGGCTCATCCTGCAGCACGAGCGTCCCGACGACTTCGTGGTCGCCACGGGGGAGTCGCACACGGTGCGCGAGTTCGTGGAGCGGGTCTTCTCGATGCTGGACCTGGACTGGAGGGAGTTCGTGCAGGTCGACCCGCGCTACTTCCGACCGACCGAGGTCGAGCACCTGCACGGGGACGCCTCCAAGGCGAGGCGGCTGCTGGGCTGGGAGCCGAAGGTCGGCTTCGAGGAGCTGGTCCGCCGGATGGTGGGGCACGACCTGGAGCTCGCGCGCCAGGAGAGGACCCTCGTCGACGCCGGCCACCTCGTCACCCCCCGGGGGACGGCGAACCACTAGCCCGCGTTCCGGGACCCCGTTGGCACGGGAGGCAACATCGCGCATTATAATGGGCGATGCGGCAACTGCAAAGTATTCTGCTCCTCGCTGGCGTGGCGCTCGGTGTTTCCACCGTCCATGCCGACGGCATCGGCCCCGGGTCCCCGGCCCCCGAGCTCGACGTGAAGACCTGGTACAAGGGCACTCCCGTCAAAACCCTCGACAAGAACAAGACTTATGTGGTCGAGTTTTGGGCGACCTGGTGCGGACCGTGCATCCAGAGCATCCCCCACGTCACCCAACTTGCCAAAGCCAACAAGGACGTCACCTTCATCGGGGTGAGCATCTGGGAGGACGACAAGGACGGCAACATCAAAGCGTTCATCGACAAGATGGGCGAGAAGATGGACTACAACGTCGGCTACTCGGGCAACCAGACCGGCATGGCGCAGTCCTGGATGACCGCCGCCGCCCAGAACGGCATCCCCGCCGCCTTTATCGTCAAGAACGGGGAGATCCAGTGGATCGGGCACCCGATGTCGATGGACGAGCCGCTCGCCAAAGTCAAAGCCGGCACCTTCGACGTCAAGGCGTTCAAGGCCGAGTTCGACAAGGAAGCCGAAGCCACCCGGGTGCAGATGGCGGCGCGCGCCGAACTCAACGCGGCGTCGAAACTGATTGCGGACGGCAAATACGCCGACGCCAAGACCAAGCTTGCGGAACTCGAGACGAAGTTCCCTACGATGAAGCCGGCGATCGACAACCTGCGGTTCAACCTTCTCGCCAAGGACAACCCCGCCGAGTGGGAGGTCCAGGCAAAGGCCATGGCCGCGTCGAAGGACGCCGCCAAGATCAATGCCCTCGTCAACTTCGCCATGAGCCAGACGCGTGCGGGCGGCGATGTGGCGATGGGGACGAAAGCGATCGACCTCGCCCTCTCGAGCGCCGAGCCGAACGACCTGCTGACCTGGTATAACGGCGCCGTCTTTTACAATCAGGTTAAGGACTACAAGAAGGCGCTCGGGTACGCCGAGAAGGCGGTCGCCGCCATTCCGAACAGCCAGTACAAGGACAACGCCTCCGCCAAAGAGGCGATCGAGAAGCTGCGAGCCGACATCGCGGCGAAAGCCAACGGCTGAACCCTCCGGCTCGGGTTCCGCGTGATTCGGAACCTGAGCCGAAACGCCGTCGACGCGGGTGCTTCCGCTTCGTCCAAGCGGCCTGGGACGACTTTGTGCGAGCCGGTGGGCCTGTACTCGGAAGCTCCTGCCTTCGCCACCCGCGTCTATGTCGGCGAGATCTCGGCCGTTCAGGGGGACAACGGCCTGATGCTCAAGGTCGTTGCCAAGCATCCCGCTTCGTGGGGTCGACGCTTCGACGCGGCGAACGTCGTCTGCATCCGTACTTGAACCCGGGGGCTACAATCGGGGGTCCGACAAGGAGCCCATGGCGAAAGACAAGCCGAAGAAAGCCAAACAGTCCGTCAACAAGAAGGGCATGCAGCCGCCGAAGAGGAGCGCGCGGCCGGGGAGCCTGCCGCCCAAAAAGGCCAGGAGCGTCGAGCCGGAGCCCGTCCGGAAGCCGCGAAAGGCCCCACCACCCTCAACGGTAGAAACACCCCAGGAGCTGCCCGCTTTCACGGAGTTGGGTCTCTCCGAGCCGATCGTGCAGGCGATCACGGAACTCGGGTTCGAGAGCCCGACGCCGATCCAGGCGCAATCGATCCCCGTCCTGCTGAAAGGCGAGGACATCATCGGCCAGGCGCAGACGGGTACAGGAAAGACGGCGGCCTTCGCGCTCCCTTTGATCGAGAAGGTCGAACCTTCGAATCCGATCGTCCAGGCGCTCGTCCTGGCGCCGACGCGAGAGCTCGCGGTCCAGGTCGCCGGCGGCATTTGGGACCTCGCCAGACATACGGGGCTGAAGGTGGTGCCGGTGTACGGAGGCCAGCCGATCGACCGCCAGATCCGGGCGCTTCAGAACGGCGCGCACGTCGTGGTGGGAACGCCGGGGCGAATCCTCGACCACCTGCGCCGTGGTTCCCTTTCGCTCCAGCGGGTCTCGTTCTGCGTCCTCGACGAAGCGGACGAGATGTTGGCGCTCGGGTTTGCCGAAGACATGGAGGCGATCCTTGCCGAGCTTCCCGCCGAACGGCAGGTCGCCTGTTTCTCGGCGACGATGCCGGACCGGATCGTCGAGCTCACGCGCAAGTTCCTTCGGAAGCCCCGCCACATCTCGATCGAGCCGAAGCGCCGCACCCTCGAGACGACCAACCAGACCTACTACGACGTGCCGAAGGGCAAGAAGCTTGAGGCTCTGGCGCGGGTGCTCGACATGGAGAGCCCGGGACCGACCATCGTGTTCTGCCGCACGCGGCAGGAGACGAGCGACCTGACCGATGCCCTGAGGCTGAGAGGCTACAACGCCGAAGGCCTCCACGGAGACATGAGCCAGGCGGAGCGGGATCGGGTGATGAGGCGCTTCCGCGAAGGTCAGGCGGACCTGCTCGTCGCGACCGACGTCGCCGCCCGCGGCCTCGACATCGAGACCGTCACGCACGTGATCAACTACGACATCCCCTGGGACGTCGAGCAGTACATCCACCGCATCGGCAGGACCGGGCGCGCCGGCCGATCGGGCGACGCCATCACGCTCGTGGAGGGCAAGCAGCGCCGCCAGCTCGAGGTGATCGAGCGCGTTATCGGGGCGAAGATCAAGCCCGCGCGCATACCGACCGCCGCCGACATCGCGGCGAGGCGCCGCGACCTCTTCAAAGAAACGCTGCGGGAGGCGCTGGAAGCGGGCCAGTTCGACGGGCACCTGGCAACCGTCGAGGAGCTTCTGGAGGACCACGACCCCTCCCAGATCGCCGCCGCCGCGCTCCATCTGCTTTGGCAGAGCCAGCACTCGGCGCCGGCAGGGCCCGCGGAAGTCGACGCCGACTTCGAGCAGCCGGAACTCGGGATGGCGAGGATCTTCATCGGCCTCGGGCGTCAGGACGGGCTCCGGCCCGGCGATGTGGTCGGGGCCATCGTCGGCGAGACGAAGATCCCGGGCAAGTCGGTCGGGGTGATCGACATCCTGGACCGGACGGCGTTCGTCGAGGTGCCGATCGGCGAGGCCGAGAGAGTCGTCGAGGCTCTCCAGCGGACGAAGATCCGCAACAGGAAGGTCAAGGTACAGCTGGCTCGGCCGGCGTATGAACCGGGCCCGCGCGGACCGAGGCGCTAACGGGGCTTCCTGCGCTGGGCGGTGATGACCTCGGTGTTCATCCCCGCCCAGTGGAGCGCCCCGCAGTAGCGCCCGTGCTCCATCTTGAGGCACTTGTCGACCACCACTTGGAGGCCGTTTTCCAGAGCACGCTCCGCCGACTCCAGGTCGATGATCCTGAGTTGGAGCCAAACCGCCTTGGCTCCGACCTCGATCGCCTCGTCGACGATCCTCGGCACGTCGGCGGCCGGGCGGAACACGTCCACGATGTCGATCGGCGCCGGCACGCTCTTCAGGTCCGGATAGCACGTTTCGCCCAGGATCTCGGCGGCTCTCGGGTTGACGGGAATAATCCGGTAGCCCTCGTCCTGCAGATAGGAGGCGACCATGTTGCTCGCCTTCGTCTTCTCGGTCGAAAGTCCGACGACCGCGATCGTCTTCGCCGATCCGAGCAGCTCCCGGATCAGCTTCGTGTTCTGGTAACGCTCCCTTTGCTCCGGCGTGAGGGACGTATTCAGGCTGACGTCGCCTGCAGAGCTTGGTCCAAATCCCATAGCAGGTCCTCCTGGGTTTCGAGCCCGACCGAAAGGCGGATCATCGACGGGCTGACCCCGCCGGCGGCCATCTCCTCGTCGGAGAGTTGTTGGTGCGTCGTCGACGCCGGATGGATCACGAGCGACTTCGCGTCGCCGACGTTCGCGAGGTGGGAGAAGAGCTGGAGCGACTCGATGAACTTTCGGCCGGCCTCCCGGGCATCGCCCGAGCCGGGCTTGATCTCGAACGACATCACCGCGCCCGGCCCCTTCGGCAGGTATTTCCGGGCTCGCTCGTGGTGCGGGTGGCTTTCGAGGCCCGCGTACCGAACGTTCTCGACCCGAGGGTGCCCGTTCAGGAACCTCGCCACCGCCAAGGCGTTCTGCACGTGCCGCTCCATCCGCAGCGACAGGGTCTCCAACCCCTGCAGGAGCAGGAAGGAGTTCATCGGCGAGATGCAGGCGCCGGTGTCGCGCACCGTCTCCGCGCGCAGCTTCATCAGGAAGCCGTAATGGCCGAAGGTGCCGAAGAAGCGCAGCCCGTGGTAGGAGGGCGAGGCTTCGGCGATGGTGGGGTACCCGGAGAAGTCGAAATCGCCCGAATCGACCACGACACCGCCGATGCTCGTGCCGTGCCCCCCGATGAACTTCGTCGCCGAATGCACCACCAGGGTCGCACCCCACTCGATCGGCTGGCAGAGATACGGCGTGGCAAAGGTGTTGTCGACGACGAGCGGCACCTTGCGGTCCTTCGCGATCGCGCCGAGGGCTTCGAGATCGGGGATGCTGCCGCTGGGATTGCCGATCGTCTCGGCGAAGAGCGCGCGCGTCTTGGGCCCCACCGCCGCGTCCCACGCGTCAAGGTCCGTCGGATCGACGAAACGGACCGCGATGGAGAGCTTCTTCAGGGTATGCGAAAGCTGCGTCAGGCTGCCGCCGTACAGCTGGGACGAGGCGACGATCTCGTCGCCGGGGGCGCACAGGGTCATGAAGGTGCCGAACTGCGCCGCCATCCCGCTCGCGACCGCGACCGCGCCCGTGCCGTTCTCGAGCGACGCCATCCGCTCCTCGAACACGGCGGTGGTCGGATTGCTGATCCTCGAATAGATGTTGCCGTACTGCTTGAGCTCGAAGAGGTGGGCCGCTTCGTCGGTGTTCTCGAAGACGTACGACGTCGTCTGGTAGATCGGGACCGCCCTCGCCCCGACGTGCGGATCGGGAATCTGCCCCGAGTGGAGCATGCGGGTTTCGAATCCGAACTTGCGCGGTTTCGTCATGGAAGATGCACCTTAGACCCTTAAGAACGCGGCAACCTTCGCATCGGCCCGCATCGCCTGCAAGTCCTCCTCCCCCGGCCGTTGGGGCCGATCCCGCTCTTGGCTGACGATGCACAGGAACCCGAGCTCCTCGCCCCGCGTCGCCCGGAACTGGTGCCAGGTCATCGGAGGGATCTGCACGAGGTCGTGCAGCCCGATCGAGCTCACTTCATCCCCGACGAGCACCTCGCCGCACCCCCGGATCACCATGACGAGGTGGGCGTGCTCGTGGCGCTCGAGCGTCGAGTGGCCGCCCTGGCCGATCTC
>DASWVS010000372.1:0-8079 GCA_036401135.1 Fimbriimonas sp. | reverse complement strand
TGGGTTTATAAGGAAGCATAGCGATGGCCATCAAAGAACCGCCTACCCTCTCTCCCGAGCGGAAAGCCGACGAGCCCCGCGTGTTCGAGAGCCCTGCCGAAGACCTGGAGAACAAGCGTCCGAGCCTTGGCGACTGGATGGACCTGCGACTTGGCTGGTACGGATTCGTCCGGAAGAACCTGGACGAGCCGATGCCGCCCGGCGTTGGCTGGTGGCAGACACTCGGCAACCTGCTGATGACGCTGATCCTGTTTCAGTTCATTACAGGCTTCGCGTTGGCGATGTACTACACCCCGACTCCCGATCACGCCCACGAGAGTGTGAAATACATAATGGAAGGGGCGACGTTGGGGGCGTTCGTGCGCGGCCTTCACGTCTGGGGATCGACGGCGATCGTGATCGTGGTCGCGATGCACACGCTCCGCGTGTTCTTCTGGGGTTCCTACAAGAAGCCGCGCGAGCTGACCTGGCTGGTCGGCGTCCTCATCTTCCAGGTGATCCTGGGCTTTTCGTTCACCGGGTACCTGTTGCCCTGGGACCAGAAGGCGTACTGGGCGACGGTCGTGGGGACGCGGATTGCGAGCACGGTTCCGCTCGTGGGCGACCACCTGCTCGTCCTGATCCGGGGCGGTCAGGAGGTCGGGGCACTGACCCTGACGCGCTTCTACGCGGCCCACATCATGCTTCTGCCTGCATCGCTCATCGGGCTCGTGGCGATGCACCTCTACCTTGTGCGTCGGCACCACATCGCCGGGCCGGTCGTCCCGCAGAAGGGCAAGCCGCAGCCTTTCTATCCGAACCAGCTGTTCAAAGACGCGGTCGTGTTGCTCTTCGGCGTCGGGATCGTGTTCTACCTTGCCTACGCGATGCCCGCCGCCCTCGAGGCGGTCGCGGATCCGACCGGCACCGACTTCGCGCCTCGCCCGGAGTGGTACTTCCTCGGTCTGTACGAGCTGCTGAAGATCATGCCGCCCGGTTGGGAGGTCTTGGCGACGGTCGTGATCCCGGGAGCGGTGACGGTCGGGATGTTCCTGTTGCCTTGGCTCGATCGGTCGAAGTCGCGCCACCCGGCCAAACGCCAGTGGATCATCATGGCAGGGATGGCGGTGATCCTGATGATCGGCCTGCTGACGCTCAAAGGCATCCTCGAGACGCCTCCGCCGCATCACCCGGCTCAGAAAAGCGCGGCCTCTGCGAAGTAGGAGCAGCCCAGCCTGGAGGATCTCCCCAGGCTGGGCATCGGCCGCTAGGGCCAGAGTTCGAAGGCCATGTCCTTGGCGCTCTTTTCGCACGAATCCCTGACCTCGAACAAGGTTAGGGCCGGGTCGAACCCCAACGCCGGGCAGCTGTCCCAGCTCTTGTAGTTCGGGGTTCGGAGATGGAAGGACCACCTGAAGTCGTTATAGCCGGGGCGAACGCTTTGGTCGTCTCGTTCCGAGATCTGAATCCAGTACTTCTCGCCGGAGGCTCCGATGAACCAGAACGGGAGTTGGGCGACGAACTTCATCACCTTCCGACCGTAGCAGTCCACACCCGCCTGCGTCGCTCGGACCGGGACGCACTGGTAAATGAAGGTCGTCATGTACGGACGACACGTCTGCGTGGGGTTGTTCTTGCGAAAGGCGATCAGGAACGGATATTGAACCTGCGCGAGGTAGGAGACCGTCCCCCAGAACACGACCGTTTTAACCGTCTTTCCGCTCGCGATGAAGTCGTCGACGATCGCGATCCTCGCCGCTTTTGTCGGGAAGCACTCGGTCACCCGTGATTCCCTACTTGATGGTCCCCAAGCGCCGGCGGCGTTGGTGATGTACCAGGGCTGGCTCCAGCTTTGTGCTTGAGCAAGAGAAGCGAGGGCCGCCGTAGCGGCAGTGACCCATAACCTTTGGAGTGCCATTCTGTTCCTCCTAGGTAATTAAAAAACGATAGCGATCGTCATTATATAGCAGGATAGGGGCAAATGCTTCGACAAAAGACTGTCGACGATCCTTCCGCGCTCTGGGGAGTTGCGGCCGCTGCGAACCGATCAGAAGCCGTTTGTCCGTGTTCAGCCTCGGCGTTGCTGAATAAATCTGGCAATTAGCCTAAAACCGTCATATAATGCCCGAATGAGGGCGATTATGCCCTTAATCAGGGGCTTCCGAGTGAGAGGCGTCACGATGAGCGATATCGCAGCCCGGGCGGGGACTTCCCCCGCCGCGGTCTCGGTTGCGCTCAACGGGGCCAAGAGCCGGACGCTGCGGGTGAGCGACGATACGCGAAGCCGGATCCTCGAAGCCGCCCGGGAGCTCGGCTACCGCCGCCACCCCGTCGCCCGCGCGCTCGCCACCGGCCGAACCCACGTGTTGGGGTTGATGCTGCCTTACGCCTCCATCTATTTCGGCGAGAGCACCCCCTTCGAATCCGTCATCATCGACGGCGTCGTCGCCGAAGCTGGCAGAAGAGGCTACAACCTCATGCTCTACTCGGCGACGGCGGAGGACGAGGGCGAGCGGGCGGCAGGCATGGTCGACCGCCGCATCGACGGCCTGATCGTCGTAGTTCCCCACGACGATTCCGCTCCCCTTCAGGAGTGCGAACGACAGGGGATCCCCACCGCGGCGATCCTGGCCCGGCCACAGGCGGCGACGATCACAATCCGTTCGGACGACTATCGGGGCGGATTGGTGGCCGTCCGCCATCTTCTCGGCCTCGGACACCGTAGGATCGCGCACCTCTACGGACGCGAGACCGTCGTCACGAGCGAACCGAGGTACCAGGGATACCGGCAAGCACTTTGCGAGGCGGGGGTCGAGCCGGCGCCCGAGCTCTGCCTGCCGGGTGATTTCACGAGCCAGAAGGGCCGGGAGTCGACCGTTCGGTGGCTGGAACTTCCCCCGGAGCGAAGACCGACTGCCATCTTCGCCGCCAACGATCTTTCGGCCCACGGAGCGATCGACGCGATCCATGCCGCCGGTGGGAAAGTGCCGGATGACTTTTCGGTGGTCGGCTACGACGACACCTGGTTCGCCACCGTGACCCGGCCCGCCCTGACCACCGTATCGATGCAAGTCCGGGAGTTGGGGTGTCGCGCGGCGGCTCTGATGATTTCCTTTCTCGAGGGTGAGCAGGTGGCCGACTACCATCCTGTTTTGCCCGTTTCGCTCATTCAACGCGAGTCATCGGGGCCTGCGCCCCCCTGACCTCATTCTATGGAGAAATCTCACATGCAACGAAGCAGAGCTTTTACTCTCATCGAACTCCTCGTCGTCATCGCGATCATCGCGATCCTCGCCGCCATCCTGTTCCCTGTTTTCGCCCAGGCGAAGGAAGCCGCGAAAAAATCCCACTGCATCTCCAACGAGAAGCAGCTCTCCCTCGCCCAGCTCATGTACGCGGGCGACTACGACGACACCTGCGTCATGCTCGAGAGCCTGGGCAACCTGCAACCGAGCGGCAACTACCAGCGCCTCACCGTCGCCGACCTTCTCGATCCGTACGTCAAGAACGGTGCCGAAGCCTCTCAGCGCAACCCAGAAGGGGGCAACCTCTGGCCGAAGCTGGGCGTTTGGACCTGCCCGAGCCAGCCGATCGATGGGAGCCAAGCCTTCTTCTTCACCGTCGCCTACAACTGGCTCTACCTGACGAACGTCGACTCGAGCAACGCCTTCGTGCCCGACTGGTCCAGCCCGGAGAAGTATGGGATCTGGGCATGGACGCAGGGCGGAAGATCGATGTCGGCCGTTTCCTCGCCGGCGTCGACGATCATGTTCAACGAGATCACCAAAACGGACGGGCCGCACGGGTCCGCGGCAACGTGGGATGGGATCATGACCCCGCTCGCCCGCTATTGCAACGGCGTGAACTGGTGGATGGGCGTCATGTCCGGCCGACATAACGGCGCCGGCAGCATCGGCTGGGTCGACGGGCATACGTCGGTCAAAAAGCCGAACCAGGTGGCAGGCGACTTCGACGCGGTGGGAGAGTACGTCCCGGCATTCAAGTCGACCGACCCCACGTCCATCGCTTTCATGGACAAGTACTACGACCTGAACGAGGACGGGACGACGAACATCGAATCGACAGCCTGCGGCCAATGAGCCTCGGGCAGCCGTAACGCCCGGGCGCCGTTTCGACCCGGGCGTTACACGAACCAAAGCGAAAGGCCTTGTCAGGGCAGCGCGCTGCATGGCCGTGAGGAATGAGGAGTAGCACAATGCGCATTCAATGGGTTTTGCTCGCCGCCGTGGCGATCGGTTGTTCGAAGCCGGCACCGGTTGTCGCAGCCCCCGAGCAACGGGTACAGGAGATCGTCCGGAGATCGAAAGGCAACTGGGACTCTCTCTCGGACGCCGACAAGCAGACATTGATCCAGGAGTTGGGACGCGGCAACGAGCAGACCGCCCGCGTCAGCTTTCGGATGCGAACGGGCGGAGGTCCGGGCGGACCGCCCGTTCCCGGGACGTTTTAGACTCCGATGTCACCCGCTTCGATCGCTCTTTCGGTGCTGACGATGGCCACTGCAAACACCTATTACATCGACGCGGTTCGAGGGCGCGACACCAACGGCGGCACGTCCCGTAAGACCGCATGGCAGAGCGCGAGGCCGCTTTCGACGATCCGTTTGAAGCCGGGCGACCGCGTGCTGTTCGCCGGAGGACAACGCTTTCAGGGCAACCTTTGCCTGGAGGGCCTCGACGGTCCGATCACCGTCTCTTCCTTCGGCAAAGGGAGGGCCGTCATCGACGGCGGGAACGGCGACGCGCTCGTCGTCGAGGATTGCGCCAGGGTTGCGGTGAAGGGCCTCGATTTCGTCGGGGCGGGGCGCAAGAACGGCAGCGACGGGCGGGGGATCGTGCTCCGGCGCACCCGAACGGCGGCCCTGGAAGACCTGGACGTTTCGGGCTTCCGCATCGCCGGGATCGAAACCGGCGGCGACGAGGACACGCTCATCCGGCGCGTCGTCGCCCACGACAACGGCTTCGCGGGCATCTCCGTCCACGGCGGCCACAGCGGCCTGCCCCGATCGAAGCGGGTCGTCATCCGCGACTGTATCGCGCGCGACAACCCCGGCGACCCGAAGAACCGGACCGGGCACAGCGGCAACGGCATCCTCGTGAGCGGCGTCGACGGGTGCCTCATCGATCGTTGCGTCGCGACGAACAACGGGTGGGACATGCCTCGGAAAGGCAACGGCCCGGTCGGCATCTGGGCCTGGAACGCGGACCGGGTCACGATCCAACGGTGCATCTCCTATGCGAACCGGAGCCCGGGCGCGGACGGGGGCGGGTTCGACTTCGACGGCGGCGTCACGAACTCGGTCTTGCAGTACAACCTCTCGTACGACAACGAGGGCTGCGGCTACCTGCTTTGCCAGTTCTCGGGCGCCACCCGATGGCGCAACAACGTGGTTCGCTACAATGTCAGCTACAACGACGGGTCCCGCAACATGCAGGCCGGCATCGGGCTTTGGACCGGCGACCTCGGCATCTGGGACGCCGAGATCTACAACAACACGATCGTCAACCCCCACCACGCCGTCTACTCGATGGGTGCGCTTCCCGGCTTCGTTTACCGGAACAACCTGTTCGTCTGCGGCGGCGACGCCCTCGTCGGGGATTTCAGCCGTTCGAGGTTCGAGGGGAACCGTTACCAGGCGAAGGGGAACCTCGTCGCGCAGGACGGGAAGGTGGCCTACGACGACCGGCCCACCACCTATCGGAGCCTCGACGAATGGGTCCTCGCCACCGGGCAGGAGCGCATCGGCGAACTCGTCGTGGGCACGGCCGGAGAGGCAGGGATCGTGCTGCCGAGGCGCGGAGAGAAGCTCCCCACCGACCCCCGGGACTTGGAGAAGATGCCGTTCTTCCGTCTGGCGGAGGGCTCGGACTGCATCGGCGCGGGCCGACCGATCAAGGGGAACGGCGGAAGGGACCTGTTCGGCAACCGTCTGTCCGGCCGCCCGTCGATCGGAGCCCACGAGCCATAGGCCTGGGTGATCCCCTCCCCGCCAGGTGGCAAGGGAGAGGTCCGCTTTGGTCTGTCCTCTCGCGGTGGGAACACGGGGCCGGGATTCTTTTTCCACCACGAAGGACACGAAGGGCACCAAGGCACGACGATGGTCTAGGGTTTCAAATGATGGTGCAGGACCTCCTCCCAAGCCATCGTTGCCTCGGCAGCCTCGCCCGATATGAGATATGACGCAAGCTTCGACAGCTGCCGAGGCTTTTACGAAAGCGCAAAGCCGGGCCTAGCGCCCAGATCGTGGGCATGCAATATGTGTTTTTCCAACGCCAAGGACACGAAGGACACAACGGCACCTGGACATGTAGAGATGGGTCTGGACAGCCGTTGTCACGCCGGCCGTTCATGGATCTTTCACTATTAGGCGGTAAACCGTCAGACAACCATGAAGATCCTGATCGTCGAAGACGACCCGCAGATCTCGAGCGCGGTGCGAGAAGGTCTCGACGAAGCCGGTTACTTCACGGAAGTGACGCGGGACGGAGAGCGGGCGCTTCGGCTTGCGAGCCAGAAGAACTTTTCGCTCATCCTGCTGGACATCATGCTCCCGAGCATGGACGGCCTCACCGTGTGCCGTAGGCTGCGCGAAATGAGGATCAACACCCCGATCCTGATGCTCACGGCCAAGGACACGGTTCCGGACCGGGTGGCGGGGCTGGAGACGGGCGCCGACGACTACCTGGTGAAGCCGTTCGACTTCGACGAGCTCCTCGCCCGGGTGCGGGCCCTGCTCCGCCGGGAAAGCACGGTGAAGTCGGGCATAATCCGCATCGACGACCTTGCGATCGACACCGCGGCGCACACCGTCGCCCGCGGAGGACGCGACATCCCGCTGACCAGCCGCGAGTACACGCTGCTCGAGGCCCTCGCGTCCCATGAAGGGCAGATCCTGACGCGGGAGGCGATCCTGGAGCGCGTATGGCTCGAGGAGGACAGCACGTCGAACCTCGTCGACGTCTACATCCGATCCCTGAGGAAGAAGATCGACGCCTCGAGCGACACGAAGCTGATCCATACGGCACATGGGATCGGCTATGTCCTGAAGGTCGATGGGGGCGTGAAGGAGTGAGCCCTTGATCCGGACCCGACTGGCGCTCTGGAACACGCTCGTGCTGGCCCTGGTTCTTACCGTGCTCGGCGCCATCGTCTACTCCACCTCGAGATCCAACTTATACGGCACCATCGACGCCGACCTATCGGAGCGGGTCGGGTTCCTCGAGCGGAACTGGGAGGAGATCCGCCTCCGCCCGCGGCCGATGGATCGGCGCGGCGAACCGCCCGAAGGCCGTCCCGGGTTCGGTCTCGGACGAGGGCCCGGAAGGGGCAGAGGCCCGGGGGGACCGGGCGGACCGGGCATGGGACTGGGGATGCCTCCTCCCATGGAAGGGCCGTTCCCCGGACCGGACCGAGGCGTCTCGCCCGAGCATGCGCAACGCATGGAGTTCCTTCGGTACCTGATGCGCCCCCGTGTCGTCACCCCGGAAGGCGAGGGTTTCATGTTCGACTCCGACACCCCTTGGGACAGGGAGTCGATGGCGAGGTCGCTCGCCGGCGAGCGCGTTTTCAGCGTGACGACGGTCGGCGAAGAACCTGTCCGGGTGCTGTCGGTGCCGCTTCGCGTCGGCGGCCGCATCGTCGCCGTCGCCCAGTCGGCCGAGTCGCTTCGGGAGAGCGATACGATCATGGCGAAGCAGCGGCGAACCCTGCTGATGCTGCTGCCCCTCGCCCTCCTCCTCACGCTCGCGACCGGCATCTACCTCACCCGCCTTGCCCTGAAGCCGGTCGAAAGCATCGCCCGGGCGGCCGAACGGATCGAAGCCACGAGCCTCCACGGCCGGCTCCCGGTGCGGGGCAAGGACGAGTTCGCCGTCCTCGCCACGACGTTCAATTCGATGCTGAGCCGGCTGGAGTCCTCGTTCGCCCGGTTGGCGGAAGCGTACGAGGCGCAGCGGAGGTTCATCTCGGACGCCTCGCACGAACTAAAGACGCCTTTGACGGCGCTCAAGACGAGGGTTGGCGTCGCCCGGCGCGGCACGCACACCCCCGAACGCTACCGGGAGCACCTGGCCGCCATTG
>DASWVS010000371.1:0-4409 GCA_036401135.1 Fimbriimonas sp. | reverse complement strand
CAGTAGTAGCAGGTGCTCTCCTTGTCGGTGAAGGCGTTGAGCGAACCACCCCGTCCTTCGATCGCCTCGGCGATCTCCTTCGCCGACCGGCTCTCGGTCCCCTTGAACAGCATGTGCTCGATCAGGTGCGTGATGCCGGCTTCGCGGTCGAGCTCGTGCCGGCTGCCGGTCTTGCACCAGAGGCCGATCGCGGCCGATTTGACGTAGTCGACGGGCTCGACGAGACCGCGCACGCCGTTGTCGAGGATGTATTTGTGGATCATGTTGTTCGATGTTCTGAGCGGGAAGGGTTTTATTCGTGGATCTCGTCGGCGATCTTGGTGGCCAGCATCCCCAACCTCTCCACCGAGACCTGGATCTCGTCGTTCACGTCGAGGCGAACGTCGGCGGTCTCGGCGATCGGGCCGAGCGCGATCACGTCGCCCGTGGCGAGGCGGCAAGACTGGCTCGCCTGGGAGACGGCCTGAGCGAGGCTCGTCTCGAGATCTTCGATGTTTCCTCGATAGGTTTCTACGCCGTTCACCCTTACGACGACGCTCAACGCGTAGCGCCGGCCGTTTTCGCTGTCCACGATCGCTTCGTCGAGTTCGTCCGGCGTCGTCATCACCGGCCCGATCGTCGCCGCCAGGTCGCGGGCGCGCCCGCCGTAAAACCCCTGCCGCCTCTCCACGTCCCGGGCGACGAGCACGGTCATGATCGTGAGGCCGAGGATGATGTCGTCGGCCTGGGCGAGGTCCAGCATCGATCCCGGTACGACGACGACCGCCGCGAGATAGGCGTCGAACCCGAGTTCGCCGGTGCCGCCGGGATACGGGATGAGCTGACTCGGCCCCAGGAGCGCCGCGGGGTTCCCATAGGCGAAAGCGGGTTCGTCGTCGCGGAAAAGGGAAGTGTCGAAGATCCGGACGCTGTTCGCGTGGCCGACCGGCGCGAGCGGCCGGACCGCCTCGGCCTCGTGGACGCCGACAGCCTGGGCGCCGTCGGTTTCGTAGATCTTGCCACTGTAAACCATGCCGCTCCGGATCTTTCCGGGTTCGGATTTGAGTTCAAAACGGCAGAGCTTCACGGGGGAGAGGGTACCCGTTCCGGCCTTTTCAGCCGGGCTGGGGAGGGGCGCCGGGTCCTCGCCTAGCCGAACCGGCCCGAGATGTAGCCTTCCGTCCGCTCTTCCCGCGGAAACATGAAGATGTTGGAGGTGGGGCCGTACTCGATCAGCTCTCCCAGCATGAAGAAGGCGGTCAGGTCGCTGGCGCGCTGAGCCTGCTGCATGTTGTGCGTCACCATCACGATCGTGTAATCCTGCTTCAGGTCGAGGATCAGGTCCTCGATGCGCGCGGTCGCGATCGGATCGAGCGCCGAACACGGCTCGTCCATCAGGATCACCTTGGGATTGACGGCCAGCGTCCTCGCGATGCAGAGCCGCTGCTGCTGGCCGCCGCTGATCGACATCCCGCTCTTCCGCAGTTCGTCCTTGACCTCCTCCCATAGCGCCGCCTGTTTGAGGCTCTGTTCGACCACGTCGTCGAGCTCGCTGCGCTTCCTGACGCCGTGGATCCGCGGGCCGTAGGCGACGTTGTCGTAGATCGACATCGGAAACGGGTTCGGCTTCTGGAACACCATGCCGATCTCCTTTCGAAGCTCAACGACGTCCACCTCGGGCGCGTAGAGGTCTTCGCCGTCCAGTTCGATCGTCCCCTCGAGCCGGGTCCCGTCGATAAGGTCGTTCATCCGGTTGAAGCACCGCAGGAACGTCGATTTTCCGCAGCCGGACGGGCCGATGAAAGCGGTGACCTGATTGGCCGGGATCTCGAGCGAGATGTTCTTCAGCGCCTGTTTGCTTCCGTAGTAGAAGCTGACGCCCCGCGCGGAGAGCTTCGATCGGGTGGGGGTTTGGGTCTGGCCGCTCATTTCCTGAGTGATCATGCCATCAAAAAGGTACGGTCGCGATGTTAAGAGAACGTTAGGAGCGCCCTTTGCCGCAGGGCGTGATCCACCAGAACCAGCGCCACCATCGCTTCGACCATCGGTACCGCCCGCGGCAGGACGCACGGATCGTGCCGTCCGCGGCCGGTCAGCGTCGTGTTCTCGTGTTCGTCGGTCACCGTCTGCTGCTCTCGCATGATCGTCGCCGTCGGTTTGAACGCGGCCCGGAGGACGATCGGCATCCCGTTCGAGATCCCTCCCTGGATCCCTCCGGACCGGTTCGTCGGCGTCGTGACGAGCGCCTTTCCGCTCGCGTCCAGTTCCTCGCCCGAAGCTTGGAACGGGTCGTTGTGCTCTTCGCCCGTGAGGTCGGTCCCCGAGAAGCCGCTGCCGACTTCGAAACCCTTGCACGCCGGCAGCGACATGACGGCCTTCGCCAGGTCGGCTTCCAGCTTGTCGAAGACCGGCTCGCCCCAACCGGCGGGCACGCCCCGCGCCACGCACCCGATGACGCCCCCCACCGAGTTGCCCTCCTTGCGGACTTCCTCGATCCGCCGGAGCATCGTCTCCGCCGCCGCCGGGTCGGGGCACCGCACGATGTTCGACTCGACCATGGCGGCCGTCACCAACTCGGGGTCCACTTCCGCCCGCACGTGGTGGACCTTCTCGACCCACGCCACGACCTCCACCCCGAACGAGGAGAGCACCGCCTTGGCGATCGCCCCGGCGGCGACCCGGCCGATCGTCTCCCGGGCCGAGGCCCGCCCGCCTCCGGACCAGGCGCGGATCCCGTACTTCTGGTCGTAGGCGAAGTCGGCGTGGGAAGGCCGGTACTTCGACCGCATCTCGTCGTAATCCTTCGACCGCTGGTCTTCGTTGCGGACCGCCATCGCGATCGGGGTGCCCAGCGAAAGCCCGTCGAGGACGCCGCTGAGGATCTGGACCCGGTCCCCCTCCTGCCTTTGGGTCGTGATCCTCGACTGCCCGGGGCGCCGGCGGTCCAACTCGTGCTGGATCGATTCCTCGGAAATCGGCACGCGGGGCGGACAGCCATCGACCACAACGCCGACCGAGGGGCCATGGGACTCGCCCCAGGTGGCGATCCGGAACAGCGTTCCCATCGTGCTGGACATAGGCTCCATTATGAATGGGGTTAACTCACGCCCGGAGGTTCCGTAACCATGCAGTACACGCAACTGGGCCGCACCGGCCTGAAGGTCAGCCGACTCTGCCTCGGCACGATGAACTTCGGTCCGAGGACGACCGAGGAGGACAGCTACGAGGTCATGGATCGAGCCCTGGAACTGGGCATCAACTTCTGGGACACGGCAAACGTCTACGGTTGGAAAAAGGGAGAGGGGGTTACCGAACAGATCATCGGGCGATACTTCGCGCAGGGCGGGGGACGCCGAGAGAAGGTGGTGCTCGCCACGAAGGTCTATGGCGACATGGGCGACTGGCCGAACGAGAGCCGGCTGAGCGCGCTCCATATCCGGAAGGCGTGCGAGGAATCGCTCCGGCGCCTCCAGACGGACTATATCGACCTTTACCAGATGCACCACGTCTTCCGCGACGCGCCCTGGGAGGAGATCTGGCAGGCCTTCGAAGTGCTTGTCCAGCAGGGGAAGGTGCTCTACGCCGGCAGCAGCAACTTCGGCGGCTGGCACATCGCGACCGCCAACCAGGAGGCGCGCAAGCGCAACTTCCTCGGCCTGGTCTCCGAGCAGTCGCTCTATAACCTGAACGCCCGGACGATCGAACTCGAGGTCGTGCCCGCGTGCGAGCACTACGGGTTGGGCATCATCCCCTGGAGCCCTCTCGGCGGCGGCATCCTCGGCGGCGTGCTGAAGGGCGTCGAGCAGGGCGGCCGGCGCGGGGACGAGCACATGAAGGAGAACATCGAGAAGAACCGCGAGAAGCTCGAGAAGTGGGAATCTCTCTGCGACGAACTCGGAGAGCGGCCGGCCGACGTCGCCCTCGCCTGGCTCTTGCACCAGAAGGCGGTGACCGCGCCGATCATCGGTCCGCGAACGCTTGGACAACTCGACGAGTCGATCCGCGCGCTGGAGATCTCGCTGAGCGAGGAGACGCTCAAGCGGCTGGACGACATCTTCCCCGGATGGAAGCCGGCGCCGGAAGGCTACGCCTGGTAGTCCAGGCATGGAAAAAGGCCGGGCGCAAGCGCCCGGCCTTTCTTCCGTCTCAAGCTACTTGAGCGTTGCTTTGCCGTCCTCTTCGTCGGTCAGCGGCAGCGAGGTGACGCCGAGCTCCTCTTCGGAGGTGTGCGGCTCGTTCGGCTTGTCCAGGTATCCGAAGCCCTTCTTGGTGAGGAAGGCCTTGCGCTCGGCGTCCTTCTTCGGGTCCCCGGATCCCGCCACCGTCGACCGCTCGTGCAGCGCCGCCTGACGACCGTCCTCGGTCGACTCGTACTTGATGCCGATCGTGGTCTCCTCCTCGCCCAAGAGGAGCCGGTTGGCCAACTCGAC
>DASWVS010000370.1:0-4683 GCA_036401135.1 Fimbriimonas sp. | reverse complement strand
CACGACTACCTCGGCCTTTACGAAGCCCTCATCCGGGAAAGGCGGGAAGCCGGCTACCCGCCGTTCAAGCGGCTCGTCAACGTGCTGCTCTCGGGGGAGAAGCGGACGTCGGTGATGGAGGCGAGCCACGAGGCCGCTTCCCGGTTGGAAGGCGGCCCGTGGGAGCTTCTGGGCCCGACGGATTGTGCGGTCGAACGGCTTCAGAACCGGTGGCGGCGCCATCTGCTGCTGAAGCTGCCGCCGGACGAGAGCGCCCGGCCCGTGCAGATCCGGCTACTCGGCTTCAACCCGAAGGGCGTGCAGGTCGCGGTGGACGTGGATCCCTACACGCTGCTCTAAGGAACGTTCTATGCTCATCGACACCCACTGCCACCTGCACGACGTCGAAAGCTTTCCGGATCCCGGCGAGGAGATCCGCAAGGCGCGGGAGGCTGGCGTCGAGAGGATCGTCGTCGTTGGGGTTCAGCCGTCGGATTGGACGGCGGCAGTGGCGCTCGCCGATCGGCACGAGGAGGTCTACGCGGTCGTCGGCTGGCACCCGAACTACACCGCCGCCTATGAGCGCGGATCGTTGGAGGGGCTTGCCGAGTTCCTGCGCCATCCGAAAGTCCTGGCGCTGGGGGAGATCGGCCTCGACTACCACTGGGACTACGCCCCGCCGTCGATCCAGCGTCAGGCGCTCGACGACCAGCTCGAACTCGCCCGGGATCTCTCGGTCCCCGTGGTCTTCCACGCGCGAGAGGCCTATTCGGACCTCCTGGACGCGCTCGAAGCGTTCGGTCCGCATCCTTTCCTGCTGCACTGCTTCGCGGGGGAGGAAGAGGACGCACGGCGCGGGGCCGCGCTGGGCTGCTACTTCGGCATCGATGGTCCCCTCACCTACAAGAAGGCCGACGACCTGCGCCGGATCGTGGGAACGCTGCCGCGGGATCGGGTCGTCCTCGAAACCGACAGCCCTTACATGGCGCCGGTGCCGTTCCGAGGCAAGAAGAACACCCCCGCCTACGTGGCCTGCGTCAACCAGGCGCTCGCTCGGCTGTGGTCGGTCCCCGCGGAGACGTCCGCGCAGGTCACGACCGAGAACGCGATCCGGTTCTTCGGCGAAAGGCTCAGAACGCGTTGTCGATGATCGGCGGCGGGTCGCTGCGATCGGGCGGGATCACCGGCGGGGCATCGGTCGATTGGCTCCGCTTCGGATCGCTACGCCGGGGTGAGGACTTCGGACGCTCGTCCCGCTCTCGAACGTCGGTTTTCTGCTGGCTTTCGGGGGTCGAGGAGGTCGTCGATCGTCGACGTCGCCGCCTCCGGGGGCGACGCGGGGTTTCGTCGGTGCTGCCGCTGGAGACGCGCGAGGGCCTCGAGGAACTCTCGACCGTCGCGGTCGGTGCCGAACGGCTTCCGACGCGCCGGGAGGTGACGCTCACCTCGGGTTTGGGGATCGAGGAGCCCTCTTTCGCCTTGGGGACGCTCAGCTTCACGCCGCTCTCCTTGATCTTGTCCATCACCTGGCCCCCGAACCGGGGACCGAACCCGTAGAAGCCGACGAGCGCTACCGCGATCGGCAACAACAGCCACTTCACGATCCGGCCGAGCAGGGTGGGATGGTCGTACATAGTCGGAGTCCGCCGAGAAGGTACTCTGCGCTGCGCATGCCCACCCAAGTCTTCGAAGACGCCCTCGATCTGCGGATTGGGCTGATCGAGGCAACGCTGCCGAACTGGCGGGATCGCGGAGCGGATTCCCCCTCGTATCCTTATCCTCTTCTGACGCCGGTTGCGACCGAAGAGACACGGCGATTCCGGGTTTTTATCCTTGAAAACCCCTATCTGCGAGCCACCGTGGTCCCGGTGCTCGGGGGGCGGCTCATCAGCCTCTTCGATAAGCGCACGGGGAAGGAGGTGTTGCCGCGCCGAGAGGCGCTGCGGCCTCTGGCCGGCGGCCGAAGGGGGGCTTCGCTGCACGAGGGGCTCCAGCTGCGATACGACGTCCGGCAGGATCGGCTCAACGCTCTCGGCCCGGTGGACGTGGGAGACGACGACGAGACGGTCTGGCTCGCCGAGAGCGCGAGCCCCGAGCGGATCGGCTTCCATCTGTCGATCCAGCTGCCTGCGGACCGGGCCGAGCTGATCCTCGAGGCGAGGATGTTCAACCGCTCACTCCGTCCCCGGCCCTACAACGGCGGGTTCTCGGTCTCGATGCCCGAAAGCGAGGTTGTGCCGCTCGAAAACGGGGTCGCCGCCTACGATGCGAAGGGGGATGCCGGCCTGGCGTTTCTGTGGGACGACCCCCTCACTTGGTCTGCCGGGGGCGGAGAGCTTCGGGTCTCGAGGTTCTCCGGAACCGGCTCGCTCGCGCCGAGGCAGCTCGACACGCTGCGTGTCCGGCTGATCCCCCTCTCCGGGCTTGGGGGCCTAACGGGGGCGAGCCGGGAGGGCGGGGTCTTCATCGGCGCCGACGCGGTGCGCGTGCAGACGACGTCGAACCGCACCGGACACAAGCTGCTGCTCGTGACCGAGGAAGGACAGACGATGGAGGCGCAGACGGACCTGATGCCCGAGCACGTGGTCGAGATCCCGTTGAACGGCATCAAGCCCCGTACGCTCGTGGTGCGCGACCCGGCGAAGGTGGACGTCGTCCGGGCCGAGCGCGGGGTGGCTCACAAGGCGCTCGAACTGCCCCCCGTCGACAGCCCCGAACCCTGGATCGGACCGGACTCGCCGGTTTGGGAACTGCGGAGGGCGACGGCGGATGTCTCCCAGCGGGCGCTGGCCCACACGTTGCTCGGTTTCAGGGCGCTGGCCGCCCGAGAGTTCGCCGAGGCCGGCGAGCAGTTCGAGCGGACGCTCCTCTTCAACGCGGAGGACCACCTTGCCTGGTGGCTCAAATCGCTGGCGGACCACCTTCGTGGCGTGGAGGGGGAGCAGCCGGAGCTTCTGAACGCGCACTACCTTGCGCCGCTCGAGCCCGCACTGCGGGTCCAGGCGCTTCTGGCGCAGGGGGAAAGGCAGGGGAACGAGCCGAACCCCCTATTGGCGCCGGTGGCCGAAAACCCGGAGAACCTGGTGGAGGTCGCGAGCCTCCTGCTCGAGGCCGGACTGATGGCCGAGGCCAGCGTTTGGATCGACGAGGCGCTCCGGCATCAGGATCTCCCGGTCCTGCACCTGCTCCAGGCCTACGCCTTCTCCCACTCGAAAATGGACGTGGAGTCGTCGCGCCACGCCGAGCTTGCCGACGGGCTGGCCGCTCCTCCGTTCCCCCACCGGGAGATCGAGTGGAAGGCGGTCGACCGGGTGATCGAGCGAAAGCCCTGAGCCGGTCAGGGCATGAGGTGGCCCAGCTTCTCCTTCTTGGTCTGCAGGTACCGTTCGCGCTCCGAGACCGGGCTGGCGATCAGGGGGACGTGCTCCACGATCTCGAGTCCGTAGCCCTGGAGCCCGCTGACCTTCTTGGGGTTGTTCGTCATCAGGCGAAGCTTCTTGAGCCCGAGGTCGGCGAGGACCTGGGCTCCCAGCCCATAGTCGCGCAGATCGGGCTTGAAGCCGAGCGCGATGTTGGCCTCGACCGTGTCCATGCCCGAGTCCTGGAGCTCATAAGCCTTGAGCTTGTTCAGCAGCCCGATCCCGCGGCCTTCCTGGGCGATATAGAGGACGACGCCCCTCCCTTCCTCCTCGATCTTCTCCAGCGACATCGAGAGTTGGTCGCCGCAGTCGCAGCGGAGCGAGCCGAGCAGGTCCCCGGTGAGGCAGCTCGAATGGATGCGCGTGAGGACCGGCTCCTCCGTGCAGACGTCTCCCTTCACGATCGCCACATAGGGGTGCGGCTCGACCGTCGTCTCGTACGCATGGAGCGTGAACTGGCCGAACCGCGTGGGAAAGGCGATCGGGCCCGCGACTCGGGTCACAAGCTTCTCGTGCCGGCGCCGATAGGCGATCAGGTCGGCGATCGTCACCACCATCAGCCCGTGCCTTTCGGCGTAATCGAGCAGCCCGCCGTCGAGGCGCAGCATCTCGCCGTCCTCTCCGATGATCTCGCATCCCACACCCACGGGTTTTAGGCCGGCGAGCATGCAGAAGTCGACGATCGCCTCGGTGTGACCCGCACGTCGCAGAACGCCGCCCTTTTCGGCTCGGATCGTCAGCACGTGGCCCGGCCGTCCCAGATCCTGGGGGCGCGCCTCGTCGTCCACGAACACCCGGACCGTCGTCGCCCGGTCGTGGGCCGAGATTCCGGTCGTGGTTCCGTTCAGGGCGTCGACCGTCTCGCCCATCGCGGTGCCGTGGCGCGCCGTGTTCTGGCGCGTCATCATGGGGATCCCAAGTTCGGCCATCCTCTCGGGGGTGGTCGCGATGAAGGGGACGCCTCGTCCGTGAGAGATCATGAAGTTCATGATCTCGGGAGTGCAGTGCTCGGCGGCGCACACGAGGTCCCCTTCGTTTTCGCGGTCGGGATCGTCGATCACGATGATCAGTTTTCCGTCCCGCAGATCCTCCAGCGCCTCACGGACTGTCGCGAAGTTCATTGCCAAAGTCTACGCGTATTTCGTCTCCGGCGGCTCGTCGGCGGTCGGCGGGGCGACGTCGGCAAAGCGCATGTCTTAAGGAGTTTCCTGTTTACACGTGTGACTTACAGCACGGTATTTTGTAGGAACCGCCCCGGGGCCGCGCGCGTCGGAATCATGGGAGA
>DASWVS010000369.1:0-3804 GCA_036401135.1 Fimbriimonas sp. | reverse complement strand
ACCGCCGATATCCTCAGCAGCGCGAGCGAGCCGTTCACCCTGAGCTCGAACGGGCGCGAGTTGACCCTCAACTATCAAGCGCCCGCCGATGAGTCGGTGACGATCTCCTCGAAAGGGCAGACGTTGGACAAGAAGGACTTGCCGCGGGGTGCCCACCACACCATCGAGCTGACGAACAACCAATCGAGCCCGGTCGTTTACAACGTCCAGATGGGTCCCAGAGACTTCGTCTTTGCCGTGCCGGGCCTCAAGTCGTCGGCTGCGTCGTCTGGAAGCGGAAACCTCAGCGACTTTGCCGCCGCCCTGGCGGACCGGTATCGGGCTCCCGTGGAGCTGAACGTCGCGAACCGCGAGATCGACGTGACCTGGAACTTCGACGAGACGAAAGCGCTGGATGCCGCGAACGATGTGCTGGACAACTCGTTCAGCATCTCCGAGATCGACGGCAACGTGATCCTGATCAAGGATCGCTGAAGGTTCCTGGGAAACCGTCCTCAAAAGCGGCCGGCCCGAAGAGACTAAGTCTCCGGGTCGGTCGCTTTTTTGACCACGTACTTGAGGGAAGCCTCGGTGTCCGCCTCGTTCCGATAGGCGAAGGCGGCCATGGCCATGAAGTTCTGGAAACTGAGTTCATCCACCTGGGAGGCGGCCGTCAGCTTGATCGACTTGTAGAGGTCGCGAGAGGTGACCTGGGCGCTCGCCTCGTGGAAGACCAGGCCGGTCGGCTTCTGCTCGGTCGCCGGAACCTCGACGCCCTGACGGCGCGCATAGCTGAGGAACTGGTTCCGCGCGTGCTCCATCATCTTGCTCAACGGTTCCCGTCGACTCCAAACCATCGTCAGCCGGCGAACCGTCTCCTTCCGCTCCGGCTCCGTCGCCCCATCGAGCGACTGCGAGACCACGCGGAGGGCCTTGCGCTGCTGAAGCGCGAAGGTTCCCACCGTCTGAAGGTCCGAATACTTCAGGATGCTCGAGACCTCGAACGACAGCAGCGCGTCTTCCAGAGCCGCTTCCCTGTCCCCCGACATCGCCTCCTCCTTCGAGAAGTTGTTGAGGTAGTTCAGCATCGTCGTGCAGGAGCGAAGGATCTGCGCCTTGGCCGGCACGTCGAAGTCGTCTTCGAAGGCCACGGGCGTAAGCGGCTCGAGGTCCCCCGCTTGGTACCCTTTGATCCACTCCTGCGCCGCCTCGCGCGCCATCTCCCGGCTGACCTTCTCCCGATGCAGCACCTCGAAGACGGCGGATTTCCGCAACGGCTCGGCGTAGCCCTCGATGCGTTCATCGTGTACCGGGCCGTAGGCGATCGGCTCGAAATCGTCGTAGTGGACCTGGGTCTTATAACCGATCCCGGCGGTGAACAGCGCAGATCCGGCCAGCAGCGCTTGATAAAAGCACCGTCTCGCGAGGATCCCGCGTCCTTCGTCCCATTGAAGGCGGGGTGTCCATAACATATTCAGCTTGCTCTCCAATCTCCTTGGATTGCATTCGGGCTGCGAACGTTCCGAGGAGGCGTTCAACCGGGCGACAGCCGGCGAGGGAAGGACGATCGCCCTAGTTGTCTTCCGCTTCGATCGAGACCCCGTCAGAATAGACATGTCCCCTATGAAGGAGACAAAAAGAATGAGAACAGGCCGTGTCCTTAGTTGGGAGTCGCACCTCATCGTACGTGCGGCCGAAGGCGATCCGGTTGCCTTCGAACTTATCAACGACCTTTACCGACCCGTTTTGCTGAGCCTCGCCATGCGGATGCTGCGAGACGCCGACGATGCCGGCGACGCCGTGCAGGAATCGATGATCAAAGCGTTCCGCGCCATCGGCGAGTTCGATCCCGAGCGCCCGCTCAAGCCCTGGCTCTGCCGGATCTGCTCGAACTGCTGCGTCGATCTCGTCCGCAACCGCAAGCGGGGCAACGAGCCGCTCGACCAGCATGAGTACATGCTCCAAGACAGCGAGGACGTCGACCGGCAGGCCACCGGCAGCATCGGCAGCGCCCTGGTCACCGAGGCGGTCGAACGGCTGCCCGAGAAGTACCGGACGATCATCCACATGCGCCACTACCGGCACATGGACGTCAATGAGATCGCCCAGGAACTGAACAAGCCCGAGGGAACCGTCAAGAGTTGGCTGTTCAGGGCGAGGGCGCTGCTCAAAAAGGAACTCACCCCGGCCCTCGGCTGAGATCGAGAAGTGAAGGACACGGGGGCGGTACCCTTACGGGAAACCCCATGTCCGTTACTGAAGATCAGGTTCTCCACGCTCTCCGACAAGTTATCGACCCCGACCTGCACCGCGACATCGTCTCGCTCGGTTTCGTCAAGTCCGTCGAGATCGACGGCGGCAAGGTCGGCTTCGAAGTCCAGCTCACGACCCCGGCGTGCCCCGTCCGGGAACAGCTCCAGGAACAGGCGCGGTCGGTGGTCATGGCTCTTCCCGAGGTGGAGGACGTCGAAGTCCGGATGACGGCACAGGTCCGGGAGCGGGCGGGAGAGTCGGAAGACCTGATCCCCGGTGTCAAGCACTGCATCGCCATCGCCTCGGGCAAAGGGGGCGTCGGCAAGAGCACGGTCACCGTCAACCTCGCGGTCGCCCTGGCGCAGACAGGCGCAAGCGTCGGCATCCTGGACGCGGACGTCTACGGCCCCTCGATCCCGCTCATGGTCGGCGCACAGGACGAGCGCCCGTTCACCCAGTCCAACAAGATCATGCCGATCCTGCGCTACGGCGTCGGGCTCATGTCGCTGGGTTTCCTCCTGGAAGAGGGTCAGGCCGTGCTCTGGCGCGGACCGATGGTGGCCGGCACCGTCCGGCAGCTTCTTGCGGACGTCGAGTGGGGCGAGTTGGACTACCTTCTCGTCGATCTTCCTCCGGGAACCGGCGATGCGCCGATGTCCCTGGCCCAGCTCGCGCCCCTGACCGGCGTCGTGATCGTCTCGACGCCTCACAACGTGGCCGCCAACATCGCGGGCAAGTCCGTTCAGCTTTTCCGCCGGCTCAACGCGCCGATCATGGGCGTGGTTGAAAACATGGGCGTCTGGACCGATCCGGCGACGGGCGAGGAGCGAAAAATGTTCTTCGGCATGACCGGCGGAGAACTCGCCAACGATCTGCAGGTCCCGTTCCTCGGGTCCGTTCCGTTCGACCCCGTCATCAGCCAGTCCGGCGACGAGGGCGTGCCGGCGGTGGTCGTGGAGCCCAACTCTGCCCAGGCAGAGGCGTTCCGTTCGATTGCGGGCAAACTTGCGCAGCAGGCGTCCATCCTGGCGCTCACCCGCTAGAGGGCGTGACGGTAGAATCTGATAAGCCCATGGCCGAGTACAAACTGCTTCTCGAACACTCCCACGATCCCGCCTTCGGCACCTTGGAAGGCTATCGAAGGCTTGGCGGATACCAGGCGCTTCCCAAGGCCCTCGGCATGGAGCGACAAGCCGTGATCGACGAAGTCAAGGCCTCTGGTTTGCGCGGGAGGGGCGGCGCCGGCTTCCCTGCCTGGATCAAGTGGAACGGCCTGCCGAAAGAGAAGAAAGGGCCGCACTACATCATCTGCAACGCGGACGAAGGCGAGCCGGGGACCTTCAAGGACAAGCAGCTTCTGGAGACCTGTCCGTTCCTGCTCGTGGAGGGGATGACGATCGCCGGCTATGCAACCCAGGCGGAGGTCGGCTACATCTACATCCGGGGCGAATTCGTCGACTGTGCCAGGTCCGTTCGCAAGGCGATCGACGAAGCGTATGCGGCGGGCCTGCTCGGGAAGAACATCGGCGGTAAGGACGGTTTCAACTTCGACCTGCACGTGCACATGGGCGC
>DASWVS010000368.1:0-9568 GCA_036401135.1 Fimbriimonas sp. | reverse complement strand
CTCGCCGGAAGGCACTCGGCGGATCTCGATCTCGGTCGAACCTCCGGCGCGCGGGCTGATCGCCCTCAAAGGCCAGCCGGGCGTGCTGGACGCGACGCTGGTCGAGTCCGAGATCCACCTGCTGGTGCCGACGGATCTTGATCCGGAGAGCCTGCGGCCTGCGCTCGAGGGTCTGGAGGCGGGGACGTTCCGCCCGATCAGCCCGTCGTTGGAAGACGTTTTCGTGACGATCACGCGGAGGTTGGCGAAAGAATGAACGGCTTCTGGAGCGTGGTCCTGAAGGAGGCGATGCACCTCCGCCGGGACCCGGTGACGATCATCATTTCGCTGGTCCTACCGATCTTCCAGCTGATCGTGTTCGGCTATGCGATCAACTTCGACGTTCGGCACATCCCGACGGCGGTGGTCGACCAGGACCGGAGCCGGGAGAGCCGGTCGTACATCTCCGAGCTCCGGAACACGCACTATCTGGACATCGACACGCCGGCAGCGTCAGCGGAGGAGGCGGCGGCGCTGATGCGATCCGGGAAGGTTCGGGCGGCGGTGATCATCCCGCCGGACTTCGGGAGGAAAGCCTCCCCGCAGGTAGGCGTCCTGATCGACGGCTCCGACAGCCAGGTCGCGATGCGCGCGCGGATGGCGTTCGTGCGCCCTGCGGCCAACGTCGGACCCCAGGCCCAGATGAACGTCCTTTTCAACCCGGATATGCGGACGTCGACCTTCATGATCCCGGCGCTGGTGGGGTTGCTGATGCAGCTGGTGACGGTGGCGCTGACGAGCTTCAGCATCGTGCGGGAGCGGGAGCAGGGGTCGTTGGAGCAGCTGATGGTGAGCCCGGTCGGGCGGCTTGCGCTGATGCTGGGCAAGATGGTGCCCTACGCGGTGCTGGCGTTCCTCGACCTGATGCTGATCCTGGCGTTCGGATGGCTGTTCTTCGACGTGAGCGTTCGGGGGAGCCTGATCGGCCTGATGGTGCTGTCGCTCCCGTTCCTGCTCTCGACGCTGTCGCTGGGATTATTGATCAGCACCGTTTCCCAAAACCAGGCGCAGGCGCTGCAATATTCGTTCCTGACGATGATGCCGGCGGTGCTGATGTCCGGGTTCATGTTCCCGAGGGAAACCATGCCGGGGGCGCTGTTCCTGCTGTCCGAGGCGATGCCGCTCACGCACTACCTGAACATCGTGCGAGGCATCGTGGTGCGGGGAGCGTCGGCGTTGGACGTGCTCCCAAGCGCGCTAGCCCTGCTGCTGCTGGGGTCGCTGTTGACCGCGGTCTCGACGCTGAGGTTCCGCAAGAGCGTGGGCTAGTGCGCGGCACTCGGTGGTTCTTTGCACGGGACGCACGCAAGCTCTTCCCCCTGGGGGACGGCTCGGCGTGAGGGTTCGAACGCGCGAAACATCCACCCTTGCGGAAGCTCCGCGGACGTTGCCTCGGCAGCCTCGCCTTTTCCGGCACCCTCGAGCGCTGAACCTCCGAGGCTGCTGGGGCAACAGCGATGGGAGCCGCACCCGGGCGCAGACCTCACCCCAACCCCTCTCCTTCGAGGAGAGGGGCTTCCGGCGCTAGGCGCCTTGCACTCGGCCGTCGGACGTCAGCCCCGGCCATTCCATCCACGATCCTCGGCGCACGACGACGCGCCAGGCGGGTTCGAAGGCTAGGGGCATCATCATCCGCACGGCGCGGAGCGAGACGTCGGTGAGGAAGTCGGTCCGGACGACGTCCCAGCCTCGGTCGGTGAGTGCAATCCGGATCGTGAGCTCCCCGGTCTCCTGAAGTTTTGTCGCATGGTCGGAGTCGACGACGTTGAACCAGTCCCACCCGAAAACCTGCTCTTCGCGGCGGCCAAGGGAGAGGCCGAACCCGAGCAGTTTCTCCCTCTCCCCGACAAGCCCCACCGCGTGGCTCAGGACGAACATCTCGTCTACCGAGATCTTTCGAGAGAGGAGCGGGCCGTTCTTTGAGTCATGGAGTTCGACGGCGACTTCGCCCAGCCGGATCGCCCGATCGCCCGCGGAAAGCTCGTCTCCGGAAGCGCACTCGACAGTCTGCCACGCGATGTTGCCGACGACGCGGTCGGCGTCATGGAGGGCAAAGACGGCCTTGGGAGCAACCGCGCGTGGCTTGGTAAAAGACTCGATGATTCTACGAAGCAATGGATTCCTCCCTTGCCAATGTAACCCAGAATCCCGATGTAGGGCCAAGCAAGCACGGGCCCAGTGCATCCTGCGGCTTCGGTCGCACCCTTCCCTGCGAGTAGAGGGGCTTCCGGAGCCCTTCCCCAGTGGGGGAAGGGTTGGGATGAGGGGTCGCTTGCAGGAGGCTCCTCCCCTTGAGGCGCGGGCACGTGGAGTCCTGCGTCTATGGGCTGATCGTGCCCTTTGTGCCCTTCGTTACAGAGAACCCTACGGACATCTTTTTCCACCACCTAGCCACTAAAGTTCACAAAGGTGGCTTACAAAACGCCGGAATGATCGGCCGTTACTAGCGCGGGAGGGCGGGGAACATCTCGCGGTTGATGCCGCGGACGAAGACCTTCCATTCGCCGTTTCGCTTTACGAGGGGGAGTTGGAAATTCTCCTCGTAGGCGGCGCCGCTTTCCATGTTGCGCACCACTTGAAGACGAACCGCCGCTTCGTTCTCGGTCGTCTGGGTCGTCCCCGTGACCTTCCAGGCGAACCGGTAGTGCTTTCCGGCCTCGTTGACGGCGAAGTCCCACTTCTTGCGGATCTCTTCGTCGCTGATGCCTTCGCCCAGGTAGGTCATCTTCGTCAGGGTGTCGACGTCGTGGCGGGCGAGAGCGCCCATGAAGCGCGCACCGACGGTCGAAACGCCTTCCCGGCTGAAGAGCAGGACGAACGCGAAGAGTACGATCGCCACGACCGCGAGAAGGGTCACCGGATTCACACGGCCAGACTGGTTCATCGGTCCACTATTTAACCCTAAGGCACCGTTGCCGCCAAGGGGGTTGCGCTTAGTGGAACAAGGAGCGGCTTTCGTTGGTTCCACCTCCTCAGACAAGGCCTTTGACGATCAGCGCCGCCGTCGCCGGGTTGGTCGCCATGGGGACGTTCTCGATGTTGCACGTGCGCATGAGGGTCTGGATGTCGGGATCGTGCGGGTGCACGTCCATCGGCTCGACGAAGAAGAAGACGGCGGCGACGTTGCCCGCGAGGACCTCGGCGGCGATTTGAACGTCGCCTCCCTTCGGGCCGTGCCTCAATCCGCGGATCGGCAACGAGGTGGCTGCCTCGACCAGTCTGCCGGTCGAACCGGTCGCAAAGAGGTCGAACTGGGCGAGGGCTTCGCGGTTCTGCGCCACGAAGCGGACCATGTCCTCCTTTTTTCCGTCGTGAGCGATGAGGGCGATGGCCTGCGGCATAAAAACAGTATTGCGCATGGTTTACTTCGCTCGATGCGTTTCTGCCAACCCGGCGACACCGTCGCGATCGTCGCTCCCGCCGGCCCTGTGAAGACCGATCTTCGGCATGCGTCGAGCTGGCTTGAGGGAGAGGGCTACCGGGTGCGGACCCTGCCCCATGTCGCGGGCCGTTGGAGATACCTGGCAGGGACGGACGAAGAGCGGGCCCAGGATCTGCACGAGGCGTTCTTCGATCCCGACGTCGCCGCCGTTCTTTGCGCGAGGGGCGGTTACGGCTGTTCGCGCCTGCTTCCCCTCCTCGACCTGGATCGGATGGCGGCGACGCACAAACCGTTCCTCGGGTTCAGCGACGTCACCATGCTTCACCTGGCGCTGAACCGGCGGGGGTTGGCAACGTTCCATGCGCCGATGGGAGGGCACATCGGGCAGTGGACCGACGGATGGCCGGCCGAGTGCTACCGCCGAACCCTTCGCGGGGACTTCTCTTACCCGGCGACGATGCCGGCGGGCGAGACCTTGGTCCCGGGCCGGGCGCGGGGCGTCGTGACGGGCGGGTGCCTCAGCCTGCTCGGCGACAGCCTCGGGACCCCGGACGCGTTCGACGGCAGGGGCAGGATCGTTATCCTCGAGGACGTGAACGAGGCTCCCTATCGGGTCGACGCGAGGCTGACGCACCTGCTCAACTCGGGCGTCCTCGACGGCGCACTGGGATTCGTCGTGGGGGAATTCACCGGCACCGATGCCAAGATAGAGGAAGGATGCGAGGATTGTTCATGGAAGGACATCGTCCGGGAACGCCTGGAGCCGCTCGGCGCTCCCTTGATCTGGAACTACCCGTTCGGGCACATCCAGAACGCGCGGGCGCTGCCGCTGGGCGTGGAGGCGGTGCTGGACGCCGACGCGGGAACCTTGAGCTACCTGTGACGCGCGGCGCCGCGGTGCTCGCGCTCGCGGCGAGCCTGCTGACGCCCGCCTCGGCGGGGACGGCGTGGGAGAAGCCGATCGCACCGGGGCTGTCGTACCGGATGGAGATCGACGAAGCGGCTCCGAGGGTGATCCATGCCCTGAGATGGACGCTGCGCTCTCCCATCGTCACCGCGCGTTCGGAACTTGCGGGAAAGACGGTGTACGAGGACGGGCCCACGCGCGGACGGACGACGGTCGGGCAGATGGTGCAGGAGTCGGGGGCGCTCGGCGGGATCAACGGCGACTATTTCCCCTACACCGGCGATCCGCTCGGGCTGGCGGTGCGCGACGGCGTTCTCCAGAGCCAGCGATGGCCGAGCCGGTCCGTCTTCGCCTGGGGCCGGACGACCGCCGCCGTCGCCGTCGCCGAGTTCGAGGGGAAGGTTACGGCCGAGGGCAAGGAGTTTCCCCTCGACGGTGTCAACCGCGAGTGCGCGATCCACGAGATGATCCTGAACACGCCTGACGCCCGGTTCGCCCTCGCCAAAGCCCCCACGGTCTCAGCGGTGATCCGTCCGAAGGCAGACCGGCTGCCGCCTTCGGGAACGGTCGAAGGGACGGTAGAGCTGCTCGTGCCCGACAACCCTCGGATCGAAGTGCGGCCCGGCACGTTCGTGCTGTCGGCGAGCGGCAAGCGCACGGCCGACGTCACCGGCCTTCGCATCGGCGAAACGGTCCGGATCACAACCCGATCGGCCGGCTTCGACTGGACGAAGATGAGCCAGGCAATCGGCGGCGGGCCGAAGCTGATCTCCGGTGGGGCGATCGCGGTCAACTGGAAAACCGAAGGGTTCCAGAACGACCACGCGGCGAAGCGCCACCCCCGGACGGCGGTCGGGGTCACGGCCGCGGGGGACGTCTGGCTGGTGGCGGTGGACGGTCGGCAGACGATGAGCGTCGGGGCGACCCTAACCGAGATGGCGGAGATCATGCGCCGCTTCGGCTGCGTCGAAGCGCTGAACCTGGACGGCGGCGGCAGCACCGCGCTCAACCTGATGGGTCTGACCCTGAACCGCCCGAGCGACGGCCAGGAGCGGCCGGTGGCCAACGGAATTCTCCTTCACGCCTCGCTCCCGACGTCTGAGCAGCCGCTCAAGATCGAGGTCCGTGACGGAACGGCGACGGTGACCGACGCCTCGGGCGTGCCCGTGCCGAACGCTTCGGTGCTTTGGGCGGCGACCGGCGACGCCTGGATCGACCAGGGGGGAACCCTTCGGTGGCTCAAGCCCGGCAAAGCGGTCATCCACGCCGCCGTCGGACGCCAGCGGATCTCGTTCGAAGTCGCTCCCCCCATTCTGGCCAACCCCTGAGACCACGACGTCCGGCAAACGCGATATGATCACGCTATGCTGCCGATCGCACTCGCATCCATGTTGGCGACCCAGACGTTGGCCCCGGAGAACCAGGATCTCAAAGACGCGCGGATGAAGTGGTGGCGCGAAGCCCGGTTCGGCATGTTCATCCACTGGGGGCTCTACGCGATCCCCGCCGGGAAGTGGGGCGACCGAACCAGCCACGGCGAGTGGATCCGGGACACCGCCCAGATCCCGCTGGAGGAGTACGACAAGCTCAAGGACCAGTTCAACCCGGTCAAGTTCGACGCCGACGAATGGGCGCGGATCGCGAAGGACGCGGGGATAAGGTACGTCGTGGTCACGAGCAAGCACCACGACGGTTTCGCCCTGTGGCCGACGAAGCAGAATGCCGACTGGAACGTGGCCGCCTCGCCGTTCAAGCGGGACATTTTGAAGGAGCTTTCCAACTCGGTCCGGCGCGAAGGCATGACGATGTGCTTCTACCACTCGATCATGGACTGGCACCATTCGGACTACCTCCCCCGGCGGCCTTGGGAGAAGGAACGCTCGACGGCCGGAGCCGACTTCGAGCGGTTCAACACGTACCTGCGCAACCAGGTGTCGGAACTGCTGACGAACTACGGTCCGATCGGGGTGATTTGGTTCGACGGCGAATGGGAGTCAACATGGAGCGACAAGTACGGCGTCCCGCTGTACAACCTGTGCCGGACGCTGCAGCCGAACACGATCGTCAACAACCGGGTTTCGAACGGCCGGGGCGGGATGGAGGATTCGTCGCTTCGGGTCGGCGACTTCTCCACCCCCGAACAGCACATCCCGGCGACCGGCCTTCCCGGTCTGGACTGGGAAACGTGTATGACGATGAACGACCATTGGGGCTATAACGCGTACAACGACAACTGGAAGTCGACGCGCACGCTCATCCGGAACCTGGTGGACATCGCGTCGAAGGGCGGAAACTATCTCCTGAACGTGGGTCCCAAGGCCGACGGGACCTTCCCTACCGAGGCTATCGACCGTCTCAAGGAGATCGGGCAGTGGATGAAGGTGAACGGCGACGCGATCTACGGCACCGAGGCGTCGCGGTTCGAGGCGCTGATGTGGGGGCGATCGACGACCAAGGGATCGACCCTCTACCTGCACGTCTTCGACTGGCCTGAGGACGGGAAGCTGGTGGTGCCGGGGCTGGGGAGCGAAGTGCTTTCTGCCAGGGTCTTGGGCGGAAGCGACGCGGCGTTCGACCGGCAGGAAGGGGACGTCGTGGTCACGGTGCCGGCGAAACCGATTAGCGAGGATTGCACGGTGGTGGAGCTGCGCCTGAAGGGCGAGCCGATCGTGTACCGGGCGCCGACGATCGAGCTCGCCTCGGAGATCCTGATCGACCGCACGCCGGTCGTCGTCCAGGTCGCGGAAGGGCTGGAGGTTCGGTATACGCTGAACGGTTCCGATCCGACGGCCGCGTCCGAGCTCTACCGCGGGCCGTTCGACGTGGACCGGACGGTGCAGATTCGGGCCGCGTCGTTCCGGGACGGCAAGCGCGTCTCCCAGGTCGTGGCCGGTTCGGTGACGAAGGTGGCGCCCGAGGCAGCTGCCGAAGTTCAGGATCTGGCGCCCGGGCTCAGGGTCGTGGGCAAGACGGGAAGCTTCGAACGGGTGCCCGATCTTTCCGATGGGACGGATCTGGGGGACGCGCCCCTCTTCGCGGTGCCGACGGCAGAGGGCAAACCCCTGGAGAACGTCGCCCGCCAGTGGAGCGGATACCTGAAGGTCCCGGAGGACGGGGTGTACCGGTTCGAACTCACTTCCGACGACGGCGCGATCCTGCGCGTGGGTTCGCGGCTGACCGTCGACAACGACGGGCTCCACTCGACGGCGACGAAGTCCGGGTCCGCCGCCCTCGCCAAGGGTTGGCACCCGTTGAGACTATCGTGGTTCAACGGCACCGGCGGTGCGGAGGTCGCCGTACGGTTCGGGCGGGTCGGGCAGCCTTTGCGCGGGCTGACGCGCGAGGATGTCGGGCGGGAGCGTTGAGTCGTGGACGAACGGCGGGACGCCGTCGTCACAGGGGCGCAGTCGCCGCCTGGGTAGGCGGCGCTACGGGCCTACGGGTTGAGGGAGATCCGGACGTCCAGGACGCCGTACTTGCTTGCGTCGACCGGCTCGATCGTATAGATCAGGTCCTTTACCCGGGCGGTCTCGGGAACGGCAAAGACCAGGGCGAAGTCCTTTGCCGAGCCGGGGAGCATCATGCTGGCGACGCCGCCGGCGATGTCCCGGCCGTAGACGGTATAGACCTGCTCATTCATATCCGTCAGCGCGGTGTTGCCGAGGGCGTTGAAGTACATGTTGACCGACTCCTGAACCCCGTTCTTCAATCGGATGTTCACGACGATCAGGTCCTGGCCCGGCTCGGCGCTGAGTTCGAATTTGCTGTCGGCGTGCACGAGCATGTACTTGTCGACCCGCTGGACGTCCCTGACGAGGAACCGCCACTTGCCGGTGAAAAGCTCCTCGCCCAGCCTTCCTTTCGTGCCCTGGAGCTGGTTCGCTCCGCCGGCGTTGACGAGTTCGTACGCGCCGTTCCGCTGGACGATCTGGCGGTCCATCGCCTTGGCGACGTCGGCCAGCCGCACGTAGAGGCTGCCGTCGATGATCCGCCCGGTGGTGCTGACCACCTTCCCGTCCATCGTCACCCGGACGGCCTGGGCCGCCCAAACGGCGGCGGCGACGGCGACGGCGCCCAACAGAACAGTCGGTTTCCAGTGCTTCATCGGCTCTCCTCCTCGAGAAGACCTCATTCTATGGCAACAACGAGCGATTGCCAACGCCGCCCGTAGCGCCGCCTACCGAGGCGGCGTCTGCGCCCCCGTGACGACGGCCACTGGCCGTTCGTCGGCATCGCGTCTGCCGAAACCTGCGCCGTCTGGGTAGACGGCGTCACGGGGCGCAGTCGCCGCCGGGGTCGGCGGCGCTACGTCAGTTCCACCGGCTTCATCGTTCTCCACTGGCCCCTGGTGAAGTCGGGGATGTCGAGGGAGCGGCCCCGGTTGGCAACGGACTTCTCGCTGAGCGGGCCGATCACCGACCACGCGGCGGCGTCGTAGACGTCCTGGTCCATCGGCAGGCCGTTGCGAAGGCAGTAGACGATCCGCCAGAGCATGACGAAATCCATGCCGCCGTGGCCCCCGTTCTCCAGGGCCTCCTTCTCCAACCGTGTCCAGAGCGGGTGGTCGTACTTCTCGTACCATTTCCGAAGCTCCTCGCCCTGCTGCCAGTCTTCGGTCGATCCCTGGTCTTCGACGACGACTCGGTTGGGGAAGCCGCCCCAGACGCCGCGGGTCCCTTGGATCAGGTTCAGGCGGTTGTAGGGTCGCGGCAGCTGCTCGTCCCACTGGACCATGATCGTGCGGCCGAGAACGGTCTTCACGATGCTGGTGTTGATGTCGCCGCAGACGAACTTCAGGGCTCGCCTTGGGTGGCCTTCCGGAAAGTGCTCCTTGGCCCACAGCGCACGGGCCCGCGAGGGCGAGCTCACCGAACTCATATAGTCGAACCGGTCGCCACGATTGATGTCCATGTACCAGGCGACCGGGCCGAGGCCGTGCGTCGGGTAGAGGTTGCCGTTCCGCCGCGTGTACTCGAGGGTGCGCCAGGAGCCGGTGCCGCGCTCGATCTCGTTCATCTGGCCGCGCAGGTCGTGGATATAGGCGGCCTCGCCGTGGAGCAGTTCACCGAAGACGCCTTGCCGGCACATGTTCAGAACCATCAGCTCGTCGCGGCCATAGTTGACGTTCTCCATCATCATGCAGTGGCGCTGCGTGCGCTCCGACGTATCCACCAGGCGCCAGCAGTCCTCGACGGTGGTCGCGGCGGGGACCTCGATGAACGCATGCTTGCCCTTCTGCA
>DASWVS010000367.1:0-2114 GCA_036401135.1 Fimbriimonas sp. | reverse complement strand
AGCGGTGATCACGGTCTCGCCCGAGGGTGCGAAGTTCGGCCCCGAGCCGTACCACCGGGGCATACGGATCGAGAACAACCGGTTCGACGTCTTCGACGCCCCCGTGCTATGGGCGAAGTCGGCGGGCGACCTGACGTTCGTCGGCAACACGGTCCGCCCCTCGGGCCGTTACCAGCCTTGGCACTGGAACCGGGAAGGACTCACTTTCCTCGGTTGCCGGAACGTCCGGGTCGAGCAGAACCGGCTGGCGACTGGCTTTTCCGGCACGAAGGTGCGGATCGAAGGCGGCCAACCGGAGTCGATCAAGATCTCCGGTTGGAACTCGGTGTCCGACGGTTAGGAGGCAGGCTTGTCCTTGATCGCCTCGAACGAGATTCGGACGGTGACTTCGTCGCTCGCTCCCACGGTGCCGTCGGGCAGTTTGTCCTGGGAGCCGACCCCGAAGTCGCTCCGCTTCAGGGTGATCGGCTCGGCCATGACGCCGATTCGGGTGACGGTCTCGCCCATCTCCATCGTGTAGGGGCCGTGGTGGGTGAAAGGGATCGCAACGGACTTCGTTTTGCCTTTGATGGTCAAGTCGCCGGTGACGACGTACCGGTCTCCGGACTTCTCCACCTTGGTGCTCTTGAAGGAGAGGGTGGGGTACTTGGCGACCTCGAAGAAGTCGGCGGTGCGGAGATGCTCGTCCCGCGGAGCCACCGCCGTGTCGATGGAGTCCACCTGGGCCGTGAACTCGACGCTCGACTTCGTGAGATCCTTGTCATCCTCGACGATCTTGCCGCTGAACTTGTTGAACCGGCCGGTCACCTTCGAGAGGCCGAGGTGGGTGATCTCGAAGTAGATGCCGGCATGCATCGGGTCGATGGTGTAGGCGGTCGTTGTGTTCGCCTGGGCGGTCGCTCCCCCCGAAAAACGGGGCTCGGCGAGGGCGACGCCGGGGTGCAAGGCGACATAGGACGCGCCGAGGCAAACGGCGAGAAGGGGCAGAACTGCTGTGCGTAGCTTCAAGGGGAAACCTCCAACCTGTAACGAAGCATCTATTGTAGCCCTCCGAATCCGGATCGGGTAGAAACGCGGGATGGCCGCCTTCGATCGTTACAACGACGGTTCGTCGAACCCGCCGCGCCTGCAGGTCCAGCACTCGCTCTGGTCGTTGATCGGCCTGCCGATGAACGCGCCGGTCGAGTGGACCCTCGAGGAGAAGTGCGCCAAGGTCAAGGGCGCCGGCTTCGAGGGGATGGAATGCTGGCTCGGCGACGCGGACGAGGGCCGGCATGCGGACGCGCTCCGGCGGGAAGGGCTCCGTCTGACCCTCGGACACCACCCGCACACGCTCGAGGACGTGCGGGCAACGGTGGCGCGCGCGAAAAGGCTCGGGGCGGACTTCGTGTTCGCGCAGCCTCTCACCGCCTTCACTCCCGTCGATGAAGCGGCGACGTTCTGCCGAGAGGCGCGCGACCTCGCCAACGGCGAGGGGGTCGCCTTCTTCGTGGAAACCCACCGGAACAACATCCCCGAGAGCCTCAACCAGGCGCTGCAACTGATCGAGGAATGGCCGGAGGTTCGATTCACCGGGGACTTCTCGCACTTCGTTGTGGTCGCCGAGTTCTACGGGCTGGAGTACGAGCGGGCGGTCGAGCGGATGATGCCGGTGCTCTCGCGGACGTCCCACCTGCACGGCCGGATATCGAACGGCGAGGCGGTCCAGGTCGACGTAGGCGACGGGTCGGGCGAAACGGCGCGGTTCTTCGTGGAGATCTGGTCCGCGGCGATGCGGGAGTGGCGGAAGGGCGCCGGACCCGGCGACGTGTTCCCGTTCGCCAGCGAGCTCGGGCCGCCCCGCTACGCCATTACGCTGCCGGACGGGAAGGAGTTCAGCGACCGCTGGGAGCAGAGCCTGGTGATGAAGCGCCTTGCGGAGCAGGCTTGGGCCCTCTCCGCGTAGTCGTTCTTGTCATCCGATTCATTCCCGTTTTTTAGTATTTTGCCCGGTCGTTTTTTATGACGATCTGTGGACAGGGATGCCGTTCGAGAGCGGCGGTCGGGGGTTTTTCGCATGGTGCGACGGTCACGCGGCCATGTCGCGTGCCGCGGCCCAGGGTACTTCTATGAGT
>DASWVS010000366.1:0-3384 GCA_036401135.1 Fimbriimonas sp. | reverse complement strand
CCCCAATGCGATTCGCTGACAGCGAACCCGAAGGTGCGCAGGCGCGGGGCCTTCATGGCGAGCGACTCCAGAAACGGATCGTCCTGCCAGAGCACCGCCCAGCCCTCCTTGGGCAGGGCGTCCAGGAGTTCGCCCTTTGCTTTGGCGATGCCTTCCCTTCCCCCCACCATCTCGCCGTGGGAGTAGCCGATGTTCGTGATCACGCCGATCGTCGGTTGGGAGAACGAGGCGAGATGGGCGATCTGACCGAAGCCTCTCATCCCCATCTCGATCACGGCGGCGCGGTGGTCCGGCGTCAACTCGGTCCAGACGAGCGGAGAGGTGAACTCGGTATTGCGATTCCCTTCGCTCTTCAGCACGGGCCCTAGAGGGCTCAAGGCCGCCGCGGCGAACTCCTTGGTCGTCGTCTTGCCCGCGCTGCCGGTGATGCCCACGACGGGGCCAAGGAAGGAATCGCGATAATGCCGCGCAAGACGAGCCAGCGCTTGGACCACGTCGTCCACCAGAATGTGGGGCCCGGGAACGTCTCGCTCGGCGAGCGTCGCGACCGCGCCTTCGTTCGTCGCCTTCCGGGCAAAGTCGTGGCCGTCCACGTTGGCGCCGCGGATCGCGAGAAACAGGTCGCCGGGATCGACCTCCCTGCTGTCGGTCGCGAAGCCGGTCACCTCGGCCTCGGGCTCGGCGTGGTGGAGGGTCCCGTCGACATACGCGGCGACGTCGGCGAGGGTCAACGGCTTCACCGGAGTCCTCCTGCGGCGGGCGAGGCAAGCCTCGCCGGGGCAAAGAGAGCGCAAGCGCTCCTCACTCCAAAGCCTCCTTGGCAAGCTCTCGATCATCCATGTGGTGCTTCGTGCGGCCGATGATCTGGTAGTTCTCGTGTCCCTTGCCAGCGATGACGACGACGTCGCCGGGTTGAGCGAGTTTGACCGCGTATGAAACGGCTTCCCGGCGGTCGATGATCGCGACCGATTCAGAGCCAGGAGCGATGCCGGGAAGGATGTCGTTCAAGATCGCCTGCGGGTCTTCGGTTCGCGGGTTGTCGCTCGTGACGACGGTGACGTCGCTGCGCTCGCTTGCGGCTCTGGCCATCTTGGGCCGTTTGGTGCGGTCGCGGTCGCCGCCGCAGCCGAAGACGGTGATGACACGGCCTTCGGTGAGGGGACGGACCGCATCGAGGAGCTTCTCGAGGGCGTCGGGCGTGTGGGCGTAGTCGACGAGGATGCCGATGCCCTTTTCGTTGGGAACGGGCTCGAATCGGCCGGGGACGGGACGGACTTCTCCGCCTACTCTTTCAATATCGAGGGTGTGGTACCCGAGAGCCAACATCCCAGCTGTGGCAGAGAGGAGGTTCTCGACGTTATAGCTGCCTCCCAAAAAAGCAGAAACACCGTAGTTCCCATATTCGTTGCTCGCCAACTGCAGACAGATCGAATCCAGCTTCACCCAGGTCGCAACACCGGCAAGTTCGAGTTGGGTATCGATCTTGGTGCCGATCTTTTCAACGAGGGCATACCGAACGAGATTCCGGGATGACATCAGCGAACGTGCAAGCCGATCGCCTGCGGGATCACCAACGTTGAGCGCACCGACGAACTTCTTCTGCGTCTGCTTCGGCAACTCCGTGAACAGCCGCAACTTCGACTGCTCGTAATCCTCCATCGTCCCATGGTAATCGAGGTGGTCCTGCGTCAGGTTCGTAAACACCGCGGCATCGAACTCCACCCCGTCCGCTCGGCGCTCCTTCAGGGCGTGCGACGAGACCTCCATCGCTAACGCTTCGACTCCTTTCTCCCTAGCCTCGGCGAGCAGATTGTACAACTCCACCGCAAAGGGAGTTGTATTCGAAAGCTCCCGTTCCTCGTCGGGCAAGTGGAAACCCAGCGTCCCCAAATAGCCGGCGCGAAGCCCCAGAGCCTTGAGCATGTCCCGGATCAGCCAAGCGGTCGTCGTCTTGCCGTTCGTGCCGGTGACGCCGACCACCTTCATGTTCCGCGTCGGGTGCTCGAAGAAGGCGTCGCAGATTCGCCAGATCGCCTCCCGAAAGTCCTCCGGTCCGACGAGAGCGCCTACCCGACCTTCCAGCGCGGCCGGATCGTGCACCAGCACCGCCGCCGCCCCGTGCTCCATCGCCGCCGGGATGAACGAGTGAGGATCGTTCGTCATGCCGGGCATGCATACGAACAGGTTTCCCGGCTTGATCTTTCTCGAATCGAGCTGGATGCCGGTCACCTCCGCATCTCCCTGAACCTTGGCAGGATCGATCTGGGCGGCGCGGAGGATCTGGCTCAGCTTCATCGTGTTTGTTGTACCTTCGGACCGTCGCGCCGGTTAGCGAGAGGCCTGAAGCGAATTGCTCGGCTGAAGCCCGAAATGCCGGATCACGCCTTTTGCGAGTTGAACGAAAACCGGGCCGGCGACCGTGGCGCCGTAGTAGCTTCCCGCCTTGGGCTGGTTGATCATGACCAGGATGACCGCCTTCGGATCGTTTGCGGGCACAAACCCGACGAAGTTGGCGACGTAGCCTTTCTTTCCGCCGCCGATCTTCTGCGCGGTGCCGGTCTTGCCGCCAAGCCGGTAGCCAGGGATCCGAAGGCTCTTTCCGGTGCCCGCATCCGACTGGACGACCGCTTCCATCGCCTGGAGCACGTGCCGCGCCGTCTCCTCCTTGACGATCCGCTTCCCTTCCTTCAGCGGCACGTCTTTCGTGCCGGTCCTCTTGATCAGGCGGGGCTCCATGCGGATCCCCCCGTTGGCGAGCATCCCGAACGCACCGATCAGGGCGACCGGCGAGGTCGTGATCGACTGGCCGAAGCCCAGCGTCGCAAGCTGGAGCGGCTTGGCGTATTCGTCGTAGTTGAACAGTCCCTGGGTTTCCTGCGGAAGGCCCAGCTCGGTCTTCTTCAGCAGCCCGAGGTCCTTGACGTACTGGAGGTACTTCTCGCGCCCGATCTGCAGCGCCCAGGTGCCCGACCACACGTTGCAGCTTTTGGCGATCGCGAGCACCGGGTCCAGCTGTCCGTGAGCCCGGGTTCCTCCATGCAGGTCGCAGTGGACCTGCCACGCGCTGTTGATCGCGAGGGTTCCCCCGCAGTAGAAATGCGACGACATCGTCGCCTTGCCTTCGTCGAGCGCTTTCGCGAGCGTCAGGATCTTGAACGTCGACCCCGGTTCCAGCACGCCCATGTAGGCGGGGTTGTAGCCGCTGTTCGAGCTCAGGTCGCCGTCCGTCCCGTCGGGCTGGTAAGGAGCGAACGTCGGAGCGCTCGCCAAAGCGAGCAGGTCGCCGTTCTTCGGGTCGAGGATGATCGCGACGCCGTCCTCCGCCTTATGCTTCGCCACCGCCTGCCGAACCGCCGCGGCGGCGAGGGCCTGGAGGTCGGAGTC
>DASWVS010000365.1:0-7694 GCA_036401135.1 Fimbriimonas sp. | reverse complement strand
CACATTGGCGCTGAAGTTGTTGAGCCGCTTGTGGCCAGCGCCTCCTGCCAGTGAGTCCCCTCCGGCGATGTAACTCTCGAGGTGCTTCACCCCTGATCATCTTAAGCTCAGGATGCCAGGCATCGACGATCGTCCCTCCTTCACTTCACGATCTCCTCCTCGGGCGACGCCGCCAAGATGATCCACGTTTCGGACCGTCGACGACGAGTAGCTGATGCTAACCTGGCAGGACGGCTGTCCCGAGCCGTAGCGGTCACCTTCGCTCTGGTCGTTTGGGCGGGGTTTCGGCGCCGAGGAAGGCGATCAGGCCCCTGGCGCGTTCGTTGGCGGGATCGAGTTGAAGCGCCGCTTGAAGGTCCTTTCGTGCCTCCTCGGTCCGGTTGAGCTGGACCAGCGCCGAGGCACGCGCGATCCGGTGCTCCGGATTGTTTGGCCGCCCTTTTACCGCTGCGTCCGCCGCCTTGAAGGCTTGGTCGTACTCGTTCTGGTTCAGATAGAGGACCGACAGCAGCCGGTATGCCTCCAGTCGGGTGTCTGCGACGTCGAGGTTGTGCTGACGCGGCTCGGCGTTCCTGACGGCCTGCTGCAGCCATTTTTCGGCGGTGAGGTGGTTCCCCAGGACCAGGTTCACCTTGCCCGCCAGGAACGCCGCCGCGATCGAGTCCTGCCGGTACCTTAGAAGCCGCTCAAGCCTGGGGTGGAAGCTCTCGAGCTCCTTCCGGTCGGCTTCGCTCACCTCGCCCTGGGTCTCGTCGATCTTTGCCAGCAGCGGGATGGCATCTTCCTCGAGCCGCAGGAGTTCCCGGGCGAACTCCGACTCGCTGCCGATCTGTCCTCCTTCTCCGCGGGTCCCGAGGAACACCGCCGCTGCCAGCGCCGCGACCACGAGGACCGGCACCAGATAGCGCCGTTTCTCAGTTGGCAACAATGTTCACCAGCTTGCCCGGCACTACGATCACTTTTCGGACCGTCTTGCCCTCAAGGTGCGGCTGGACCTTCGGCAGGCCCTTCGCCGCCATCTCGAGCTCCTCGTTGTCGGCGCTCACCGGGGCCTCGAAGGTGTCGCGAAGCTTTCCGTTCACCTGCACCGCGATCGTGACCGACTCTTCCGCCGCGAGCGACTCCTCATACCGGGGCCAAGCCTCGTTGAGGGTAAACCCATCCTTGCCCAGGCTCGCCCAGAGCTCGTCCGACGAGTGCGGCGCGCCGGGGGCGAGGAGGAGGATCAGGGTTTCCAGGGCTTCGGAGACGGCCAGGGCGGTAGCGCGGGTTTCCCCACCCCCTGCCCCCTCCCCATCTCGGCTTTGCCGAGACAAGGAGGGGAGGCCGTTCACATATTTCATCAGCCACGAGACGTAGGTGTTGAACGCGAAGCGGTCGATGTCGTCGGTGCAGCGCTTCACCGTCTGGTGGGTCAGCCGCCGGACCTTTTTCGCTGCGTCGTCCATCTCCTCGAACGGGATCAGGTCGCGCCACTCGGGCACGTAGGAAGGCCGCAGGTCGTCCACCAGCTTGAAGATGCGCGAAAGGAACCGCGCCTGTCCCGCCATCCCCTCGTTCGACCACTGGACGTCCGCGTTGAACGGCGCGACGAACAGCAGGTACATGCGCAGCGCGTCCGCGCCGTACTGCTCGACCGCCTCCTCGGGCGTCACCACGTTCCCCTTCGACTTGCTCATGCGCGCCCAGCGCCACATCAGCTGGTCCTCGGGCAGCGCCTTCGCCTCCGCAAACGAGGTCAGGATCCCTTCCTCGCCGATTCCCAGCACCTCGCCTTCGCGCGGCTTGCGGTATGGGGTCATCGCCAGCACCTGGCCCTGGTTTTCGAGCCTGGAGAACGGCTCCTTGACCGACACCAGCCCTTCGTCGTACAGCACCTTGGTCCAGAACCGCGCGTACAGCAGGTGCATGACGGCGTGCTCCGCACCGCCGACGTAGCAGTCGACCGGCATCCAGTAGTTCGCTGCCTCCTGGCTCCACGCCTCGTTCTCGTTGTGGGGGTCGGTGAAGCGCAAGAAGTACCACGACGAGCAGGCGAAGCCGCCCATCGTGTCCGTCTCGCGCTGACCCAGCCTTCCGTCGAGGTCGGTGCAGTTCACGAAGTCCGGGATGTGCGCGAGCGGGGAAGTGCCGTCGCCGGTCGGCTCGTAGTTCTCGACCCACGGCAGCTCGACAGGAAGATCCTTCTTCGGCACCACCTGCATCTCCCCTTCCTTGCTGTGGATCACCGGGATCGGGCAGCCCCAATACCGTTGCCGCGAGATCAGCCAGTCGCGCAGTTTGTACTGGATCTTCCGCTCGCCGATCCCCAACGCCTCGACCCACTCCCCGAGCAGCCGCTGCGATTCGGCGACCGAGATCCCGTCGTACTCGCCCGAGTTCATCAGCACCGAGTCTTTGCTCTCGAACACCGGCGTGTAGGCCCTCACGTTCGCCGCGTAATCCTCCAGGGTCGCCTGGTGCGACTTCAGGTACTCCTCGGTAGGCTGGATGACCGGGACGACGTCGAGCCCGAACTTCAGCGCGAAGTCGAAGTCCCGCTGGTCGTGCCCCGGCACCGCCATGATCGCGCCGGTGCCGTACGTCGCCAGCACGTAGTCCGCGATCCAGATCGGCACCCGCTTCCCGTTCGCCGGATTGATCGCGTACGCGCCCGTGAAGACCCCCGTCTTCTCCCGGTTCTCCGCCTGGCGGTCGGTGTCACTCATCGTCCGCGCGTGGAGCTGGTACGCCTCGATCGCCTCCACGTGCTCTCGGTCCACGATCCGCTTCAGCTCCTCGACCAGCGGCAGCTCCGGCGCCAGCACGCAGAAGGTCATGCCGAAAACGGTATCGATGCGGGTGGTGAAGACTTCGAAGGAGAGGCGCGAGGCGTTGGGCGTGGGGCGTGAAGGGGCTGAATCGAGATCGATCCTTCCTCCTGACGCTTCACCCTCCGCGCCTCGTGCCTCCATGTCCACAGACATGGCGAACTGCACGCCCTCGGACCGGCCGATCCAGTTCCGCTGCTGGGCCTTAATCCCTTCCGGCCAGTCGAGTTCGTCCAGGTCGTCGATCAGCCGCTGCGCGTAGTCGGTGATCTTGAAGAACCACTGGGGGATCCACTTTTTCTCGACCAGCGCTCCCGAGCGCTCGGCCCGCCCGCCCACGATCTCCTCGTCCGCGAGCACCGTCTTGTCGACCGGGTCCCAGTTGACCGCCGCCAGCTTCCGGTACGCCAGCCCCCGCTTGTACAGCACCTCGAAGATCCACTGGGTCCACTTGTAGTAGCTCGGGTCGCTCGACTTGAACGACCGCGACCAGTCGTAGGAGATCCCGATCAAGTCCATCTGGCGGTGGTAGTTGTCCGCGTACCGGTCGATCATCGGCGCCGGGTGCGACTGCCGTTTGATCGCCTCGTTCTCCGCCGGCAGCCCGAACGCGTCGAACCCCATCGGGTGCAGGACGTTGTACCCCTGCATGACCTTCATCCGGCAGATGACGTCGGTGGGCACGTAATTCCGGCAGTGCCCCACGCTAAGGCCCGCGCCACTGGGATACGGGAAGAAGTCCATCCCGTAGAACTTGGGCGCGCCCGGGTTTTCCCGGGTGACGAAAAGCTCGGCCTCCTTCCACCTCTCCTGCCACTTCTGCTCGAAAGAGGAAGGCTCGTAACGGTCTGCCATAGATCCTAGAGTTTACTTTGGGAGTGCGCGGCCGATGGTCGCGCTTTCGACCGCGGCGGAGCCGCGAAACCCCTAAGACCGATTACCGCTCGCCTCTCTGCCACAATCCGACCATGATCCTGAACGCCGAGGCCCGCGAGCGGCTCGACCGCTTTCTCGCGCGGCGACTCCCGCAGCACAGCCGGACCAAGCTGGCCAAGCTCATCGAATCGGGCGGCGTGCTCGTGGACGGAAAGCCCCAAAGGCCGTCGTTCGTCCTGGAGCCCGGCATGGAGGTCGAGCTCGAGGAGCCGGCGGAAACGGTCCCGCACGATCTGGCTCCCGCCGAGATCCCGCTCGAGATCCTTTTCGAGGATGATGCGATGATCGTCCTGAACAAACCCAGGGGCCTCGCCGCCCATCCGGCCGCGTCGCTCAAGGAGCCTTCGCTCGTGAACGCTCTCCTGGCCCGGAACACTCCTCTCAGCGAGGTGGCAGGCGCCTTCCGGCCCGGCATCGTGCACCGTCTCGACAAGGAGACGACCGGCCTGATGGTCGTGGCAAAGACCGACGCCGCCCACGTGGCTCTGGCGAAACAGATGGAGGGGAAATCGGCCGAGCGGCGATACTTCGCCGTCGTCGCCGGCGAGGTCGATCGGGAGCGCTTCAAAATCGATGCGCCGATCGCCCGCAACCCGAGGAACCGCCTTCAGATGACGGTGGATCCGAACGGCCGACGAGCCGTCACCCACGTGAAGCGCCTGTTGAGGCTCCCTCAGGGAACCCTCCTCGCGTGCCGGCTCGAAACGGGGAGGACCCATCAGATACGGGTCCACCTGCGGGCGCTCGGAAACCCGGTTCTCGGCGACACGCTCTACGCGCCGAAGGAGTACGCGGCCGGGCCGATGCAGCTCCACGCCGGCTACCTGGAGCTCGACCATCCGTCCACGGGCGAGCGCCTGCGGTTCTACGCGGCTCCCGACGAGTCCTTCTTCGGGCGCGAATCGGTCAGGCGCGAGGACCTGGAGGATTTCCAGTGACGCGCCGACCGTCTACCTTTCTAGTTCCTTAGGGGCTTGCCCGTTTCCAGCATATGTTTGATCCGGGCATGGGTGAAGGGGCGCCGGCAGAGCGCGATGAACTCGTGGCGCTCGCGGATCAGGGAGTCCTCATAGCTGGTCGCCCTTCCGATCACGTTCTTCATGTGCTCGGCGATGATGTGGTCGTACTCGGTCAGCCTCCCCCGCGCATACGCCTGGTCGAACTGGCGGTCGAGCATCCCCACGAGCGGAGCGTCGGACCTGGCCCAGGCCGGCCGCTCTCCCCGCTCCGTTCGCTGGAGGACCCACTTTGCCCGGGAGATCAGCGCATCCGGGTGGTAGCAGGTGACGTCGTCGGCACGGAGGTAACCCAGCAGCCGGGCATGGTCGGCGTTCTGCGACACCGTCCCTTCCACGACGTGGCCCGCGACCTCCGCCAGGCGCTTCAGGTTGGACTGGTTGTACAGCCGGACCAGTGTGAGTCCGCGGCCTCCCGGGAGCAGCCCGACCTTCGACTCGGGGAGTCCGATCTGGGTTTCGGCCTGGGCGACGATGCGGCTGCATGACAGGGCGAGCTCATAACCGCCCCCCAGGCAGTGGCCGGCGACGGCCGCGACGCACGTACGAGTTTCAAGCAACGAACCGAGCGTTTGGAGACGCGCCAGGGCGACTTCGATGTCCTCGAACGCTCCCATCTCGATGTGGCGCAGCAGGTAGGCGAGGTCGAAGCCGACCGAGAACGACTTCGCTTCCGAGGTCAGGATGAAGCGGTCGATCCCTTTGTTCTCGACGAGGTCCGTCAACTCCTCGACCACCAGCGGAGAAACGACTCCCATCTTGGTCGTGAGCCCGACGGCAAGCACCTCGTCCCCGAGGTCGCGCAGCCGGTAAGTCTCTCCTTCGCCCACCAAGGGGTAGCTGGAGACCGGAGCGAACTGCGGTTGGTTCGGCGGCTCTTCGTACCTCCCCGAGAACAGCCTCTGGCTCCGACCCTGATAAAACGGAGGCCCCGGCCGGCCGATCCTCTCGCTGCCGATCGCGTCGATCAGGGCGAACGGCCCCATCTCCCACCCGAAGCCCCACATCATGACCCGGTCGAAATCAAGGACGCTGTGGCTGATCTCTTCCTTCAGGTAATCCGCGTACTGGAGCGTCGGGATCAGGTACAGGCGCAAGAACTCTCCCGCTTCGTCCCGAAGCTCCAGGGCTCGAGCGATCCGCTCGCCGAGGGGAAGGCTCCCAAGGCTCTGAAGGGAAGGGATGTCCACCGCCCGAACGTCCCGATAGGCGACGGTGTCGAGGTCCAGAGCGAGCAGCTCCCGCCCTTCCCGTCGGTAGTAGCCGCGCCCGACCTTTTCGCCGATCCACCCGCGGGCCAGGAGCGCCGTCAGGGTCTGGGGCTGGTTCAAGGTGGAGATGTGCGGATCGTCGGGACACCTCTCGAGGAGGTTCGCCGCGATGTCGCGCATGACATCCAGCCCGACGATGTCGTTCAGCCGGAAGCTCCCGCTTTTCGGCCGGCCCAGGAACGCGCCGGTGATGGCGTCGACCTGCTCGACGCTGAGGTGCAGGCGCTCGGCGACGTGGACCGCGTGGAACATCGACCACATCCCGAACCGGTTCGCGATGAATCCGGGCGTATCTTTGGCGAGAACCACCCTCCTTGCGACGCGGTCCTCGAGGAACGACCTCATCCCCTCGACGATCTCGGGATCGGTATCGGCGGTGGGCACCAGTTCCAGAAGCTTGAGGTAGCGAGGCGGGTTGAAGAAGTGGGTGCCGAGGAACCGGCGTCGGAAGCTGTCCGACCGTCCTGCGGCCAAGGCGCGGATCGGGAGGCCGCTCGTGTTCGTCGAAACCATCGTCTCCGGAGGTAGGATGGCGTCGAGCTGTTCCAGGAGGGCGCGCTTAGCCTCGAGGTTTTCGACGATCGCCTCGCAGACCCAGTCGGCTTCGGCCGCCCAGCCAAGGTCGCTCTCCGTGCTTCCAAGCCGGATCTCGTTGGCCCGGTCCGGGAGGTAGAAGTGCGGCGGGCGCGCCGCCCTCGCCCTTTCGAACGCCTCCTGTACCGATGGGGCGGTCGCATCGAGCAGGCTCACCTCGAATCCCAGGTTCGCGAGGTGCGCGGCGATGCCGCTGCCCATCGTGCCTGCTCCGATGACGCACACCCGACGGATGACCGGTACCTGCATGTTCCATGCAGGTTACCCCTGCTTCGAATCAGGCGATCGGCTGTTCGAGTTTGCGAGCGGCCGTATCCAGATAGTCGACCGCCGCGTCGCAGTGCCAACGGATGTGGTCGAACTCGAAAGCCAGTTCGCGGAGCACCTGCCGCAGGTTGTCTCGCTCTTCTTCGTTGGTCACGAGCATCCGGGGCCCGAGCATCGTTCGGATCTTCTCGGCGGCTTGTAGAAGGTCGTGGACATCGACGGCGATCCCTTCCACCGCCTCCGCTTCGAATCCCGTGCGGCGGATCGCGTCCTGGAGATCCTCGCCCATCTGCCAGTACTCGGGCACCATCGGATCGTTGCGCTCTTTGTTCGGGTCGGGTCGTCTTTCGTCCACTTTCGGATTAGACCCGCCCCACCCCGCTCGAGGGTTCCCGAACGCGGAAAAATCCTGCGAAAGGCCGTCGCGTCCCTTAGCCCTCTTCGCTCTCCGCCAGCTTGCGCGCCTGATCGTCCTGCACCAGGGCGTCGATCATATCCTGAAGGTCTCCGTCCATGAAGGCGTTGACGTTGTTGGCCTGATAGCCGATGCGATGGTCGGTGATGCGGCTCTGAGGGAAGTTGTAGGTTCGGATCTTCTCGCTCCGCTCCCCGCTGCCGATCTGGCCCTTTCGCATGCCCGCCCGTTCCGCAGAGGCCTCCTCCTGCTTGAGCTGGAGGATCTTCGCGCTGAGGACCATCATCGCCTTGGCTTTGTTTTGGACCTGGCTCCGCTCGTCCTGGCAGGTGACGACGATGCCGGTCGGCTTGTGGATGATCCGGATCGCGGTCTCGTTCTTCTG
>DASWVS010000364.1:0-3560 GCA_036401135.1 Fimbriimonas sp. | reverse complement strand
CTACGCGAGGCGGGTCTTGCCCGGCACCGCGACCGGCGCGACCGGAACCTCTCCCATCTCCACCTTCGCCGGGTAGAGCGACTCCTGCGAGTTCAGGGCGGCGTCCCAGGTGATTTCCTGGCCGGTGTAGCCGGCCATGCGGCCCATGATCGCGGTCAGGACGCTCTCGGTCACCTGACGGCCCTCGTTGATCTTGGTGCCGTTCCGGATCGCCTGGTACAGGTGCTTGTGCTCCTCCACGTAGGGGTTCGGGCGGTCGCCTTCCCACCGCCAGGCTTTCTCGCCCTTGATGCTGGTCTGGCCGTTCGAGGTGCCCTTGGTGCCGACGACCTGTTCCGAGACGCGGCTGGCGGTGCCGTCGATCTGGCGGCACATCGAGATCATCTTCACGCCGTTCTCGTACTCGAACTCGGTCGCGAAGTGGTCGTAAACGTGGCCGTAGGCCGGATCGGTGCGAACCTGGCGGCCGGCGAGGCTGATCGCCTTGACCGGGTGGGCGCGCATCGCCCAGTTGCAGACGTCGATGTTGTGGACGTGCTGCTCGACGATGATGTCGCCCGAGAGCCAGGTGAAGTAGAGCCAGTTGCGAAGCTGCCACTCCATGTCGCTCCAGTCCGGCTGCCGGGGATTCATCCAAAGGCCGCCCTGGTTCCAATAGCCGTAGAGCGCCACCACGTCGCCGATGTCTCCTTCGTGAATCCGGCGCATCGCCTCGCGGTAGGCCACGTCGTGTCGGCGCTGGGTGCCGGCGACCACGTTCAAGCCCTTGCTGGTGGCGAGATCGCATGCCTCGAGCACCTTCCGCACGCCCGGTCCGTCAACAGCGACGGGCTTCTCCATGAAGACGTGCTTTCCCGCGTCGACCGAAGCCCTGAAGTGCTCCGGACGGAATCCGGGAGGAGCGGTCAGAATGACGGCGTCGACGCCGCTTTCGAGAACGCCGCGGTATCCGTTGAAGCCGGTGAACGCTCGAGAGTCGGGGACCTGGTACTTGTCCTTAAGGTTGTCCTTCAGAGAGTTCCTGGAACCTTGGAGCCTGTCCGGGAAAACGTCGTGCATCGCCCAGATGACGACGGACGGATCCGCCGCAACCGCATCCATCGCGGCGCCGGTGCCACGACCGCCGCATCCGATCACTCCCACTTTCAGCACATTGGTCGACTGGGCAAATACGCCCGCCGGAAACGCCATGGCCGCGGTGGCCATGGCCGAGGTTCGAAGGAAGTCCCTTCGCGAGTAATTCTCTAGCCGCTCCATTCCTCGTCCAGCATATCAGGGTGCGTCGCTGGATACAATCCTAAACCCGACGAAGTCGCCGTCGGAGAGCCACCATTTGCTCTTCGGATTCTGAGGATCCGTCCGATTCCACGCCGTCGTCTGGTGTGCCCGGGTCGCGAATCCGACCGATGCCTTCTTGTCGCGCCAGGATCCGCCACAGACGACGGGCTTGTTGTCCAACCCCCTCGCCCATTCCGCAACGTTGCCAAGGGTGTCGAAAAGGCCGAAGGCGTTTGCGGGCTTCTTCCCTACGGGCTGGGTCTTGTCGTCGCTGTTTTCCCAGACCCAGGCACCCGCTTCGACGTCCGCGGGATCTTGCGCGGAGCCCGCCCGGGCGAAGTACTCCCACTCCGCCTCGCTCGGGAGGCGGAACTTCTTCCCCGTCTTGGCGGAGAGCCAGTCGCAGAACTCGAGGGCGGCGTAGAAGGTGGGACCCAGCATGGGGTAGCCGGCGTGCCCGAACCCCCTGTCCGGCGAGCCGTAGGGCTTGCTGGGGCGGGACTTCGCCTCGACTCCCGCAGCCTTCTGCTCCTCGGTCAGGTCGAGTCGGAACGTCCAGATGTCGTAGACGTCCCAGGCAACCTCGGTGTCGGAGACCCAAAGCCCCTTGACGGGGACGGTCTTGCCTTCCGTGCGGATCTCCCCGTCGGGAATCCTAACCATACGGACTTCGACGAGGGTGCCAGGTATCTTGATTACTTGGACCTGCCGCTCCTGGGCGGCAACGAGCGATAGGATGAGAGCTGCTGCAACGGTCATGCTGATGATGGGCCTCGGGGTCCCGACCCTTTCATTTAACCTGACGGGACCGAAGCCTGAACCATTACGCTCGTTTGAAGCCCAAGTCACGAAACACGCCTTGCCGATTCGGTTCGAATATGCCCAGGTCCACATGGGCGTCCGGACGGTGATCACCGGGTACGCCCCCGACCCGGCGACCGCGGACAAGGCCGCCGCCGCCGCCTATGCGAGGTTCGCCCAGCTGGACGCGATCATGAGCGACTACCGCAAGGACAGCGAGCTGATGCTTCTGGACACGTCGTTAAAGCCGATCAGCACCGACCTTCGAGCGGTGCTGGAGCGGGCCTTGGAGGTCGCCCGACTGTCCGACGGGGCGTTCGACTTCACTGCAGGCCCGCTCGTCCAGCTGTGGCGCGAGGCGCGGAAGACCAGGCGGCTGCCCGATGCAGCCAAGCTGGACCAGGCGAAGGAGACGGTCGGCTGGAAGCTGGTCGAACTGACGCCGGAGGGGGCGAAGCTGGCCAAGGAGGGGATGCGGCTGGATCTGGGCGGCATTGCCAAGGGGTACGCATGCGACCAGGCCTTGATCGCCCTGGCCCAAAACGGCGTCGATCGGGCTCTGGTCGAGGCCGGAGGCGATATGGCGGCGTCGGGCGCCCCTCCTGGGAAGATCGGTTGGAAGGTCGAGGTGCGCAACCTTCGCGACCGAGTCTTCTGGCTGCGCAACGGCGCCCTATCGACCTCGGGAGACTCGGAGCAGCACGTCGACATCGCGGGCAAGCGGTACTCGCACATCCTCGACCCCCGAACCGGCTTCGGGCTCACGACGCGCCGGCAGGTGACGGTCCTGGCGGAAGATGGGCTCACTTCCGACCCGCTCGCGACCGCCTTGAGCGTTCTCGGGCCGGCAAAGGCCCAGGATCTCGTCGGCTACTACCAGGCCGACGCGCATTTCGTTCAGGACTGACCGCCGCCGGTATCATGGAGGCATGCTCGCGACTCTTGCGTGCCTCTTGTTCGCAAAACCCGATCTGAACGTTCTGGTCTTTTCGAAGACGGCCGGATTTCGCCACGACTGCATCCCGATCGCGGTCCAGGCGCTCAGGGACGTCGCCGAGGAGCGGGGCTGGCAGATCGAGGCGACCGAGGATGCCACCGCCTTCACCGCCGAAAACCTGAAGCGGTTCCAATCGGTCGTGTTCATGTGCACGACGGGGGACGTGCTGGACCCGGATCAGGAAAAGGCGTTCCAAGCCTACGTGGAGAACGGCGGCGGATATGTCGGCGTCCACTCCGCCACCGACACCGAATACGGATGGGACTGGTACGGCCGGTTGGTCGGAACCTATTTCGCCGGACACCCGCACATCCAGAGCGCGAACATCAAGGTCGAGGACCGCGCGCATGCCACCACCAGCTTCCTGCCTGAGGTTTGGACCCGAAACGACGAGTGGTACAACTTCCGCCCCACCGACCCGGGCGCGTTCCACGTCCTTGCCAAGCTGGACGAGTCGACGTACCGGGGCGGGAACATGAACGGG
>DASWVS010000363.1:0-4730 GCA_036401135.1 Fimbriimonas sp. | reverse complement strand
TCCCGACACCGTCGCCCAGGCTGGCGCCGCCGCCGCCGAAGCGCTCGTGCTGATGGATACCGGATACGTCGAGATGGAGCCGATGACGGCCCGCGTCGACGCAGCGCTCTGCTCAGGCTGCAAGACGTGCGTCGGGATGTGCCCCTACAGCGCGATCGGCCTTCTCGATGACAGCGGCAAAGCTCGGATCAACGAAGTGCTCTGCAAGGGTTGCGGCACCTGCGTCGCCGCCTGCCCGTCCGGAGCGATCATCCAGAACCTGTTCGAGGATCTCGAGATCTTCGACGAGATCGAGGAGGTACTCGCCTATGCCTGACGACTTCCAGCCCAAGATCCTGGCCTTCTTCTGCAACTGGTGCACCTACACCGCGGCCGACCTTGCCGGAGTCTCCCGCATGAAGTACGAGGCGACCACGAGGGTCGTGCGCGTGATGTGCAGCGGGAGGATCGATCCCCAATTCGTCCTGGCCGCGTTCGCGAAAGGCGCCGACGGCGTGTTGATCGGCGGCTGCCATCCCGGCGACTGCCATTACATCGAGGGCAACTACAAGACGCTTCGCCGCTTCCACCTCCTCCAACGCATGCTGGGAGACTTCGGCATCGAGCCGGAGCGGGTCCGCCTGGAGTGGATCTCCGCCTCCGAGGGCGACCGGGTCAAGACGGTCATCAACGAAATGACCGAGCAGATCCGAGCCCTCGGCCCGCTCAGGCTCCCCGAAAGGATGGGGGAATGGGACAGGGAGTTGGAGTGGGCGCAGGTTCCAACGATCGAGGAGAATCCGGACGCCAACGCTCCGGCGTTCCAAGACTCCGAAAAGCCGATCCCGGAGGTGGTCCGATGAGCAAACCCAAAATCGGTTTCTACTGGTGCGCCTCCTGCGGCGGCTGCGAAGAGTCGCTCGTCGATATCGCCGAGGCCATCCTGGACGTTGCCGAGCTTGTCGACTTCGCCATCTGGCCGGTGGCGATGGACTTTAAGCGCGCCGACGTCGAGAAGCTGGCGGACGGCGAGATCGTGGCGACCATGATCAACGGGGCCGTGCGCACCTCCGAACAGGAGGAGATGGCGCGCCTACTTCGCCAGAAGAGCCAAGTGATCATCGCCTACGGCTCCTGCGCCTACGAAGGCGGAATTCCTGCGCTTTCGAACCTGTTCCCCCGGGAGCAGATCATGCGGTACGTCTACCACGATGCCCCGTCGGTGCAGAACCCGGAAGGCATCGAGCCGCAAACCGAGTTCCACGAGGAGGGCCGGGTGGCGACGCTGCCCGAGTTCCGAAGCGTGGTCCGCGCGCTGGATCAAGTGGTCGATGTCGACTACTACATGCCCGGCTGCGCACCCAACCCGGAGCTCGTTCTCTCGGCGGTAAAGACGCTGCTGAGCGGCGAGCTTCCGCCCAAAGGCTCTGTCCTTGCTCCCGACGTCGCCCAGTGCGACGGGTGCCCGCGAAGGGACACCAAACCGGCAGATCTGAAGATCGACAAGTTCCGGCGCACGCCGTGGAACAAGATCGATCCCGAGGTCTGCATCCTGGCCCAGGGTTTCGCCTGCCTCGGTCCTGCGACCCGCTCGGGCTGCGGCGAGCGCTGCATTCGCGGAAACATGCCCTGCACCGGCTGCTTCGGCCCTCTGGGTAACGTTCGCGACCACGGGGCGAAGATGCTCGCCGCCCTCACGTCGCTCCTCGACGCCAAGGAGGAAGAGGAGATCGAAGAGGCGCTCGAGGGAATCCCCGACCCCGCCGGCACGTTCTACCGCTACGGCATGGCCCACTCGATGCTGCGTCGAAAGGCAGGCTTGCCCGAGGTAAGCGGCACCGGCCGACAGGTCCCTCGTACCGACGCTCTCCCACCAACGATCGCGCCCGTGCCCACGGGGGTGAAATAGCCATGGCTGAAACGAAGCGCATCACCATCGACCCGATCACCCGCCTGGAGGGGCACGGGAAGGTCGACATCTACCTCGACGACGCCGGCGACGTCGAGAGGGCGTATTTCCAGATCCCGGAGCTCAGAGGGTTCGAGGTCTTTTCCCTCGGGCGTCCGGCCGAAGACATGCCGCAGATCACCAGCCGGATTTGCGGCGTCTGTCCGACCGCGCACCACATGGCCGCCACGAAGGCCCTGGACCAGCTCTATCGAGTCCAACCCCCAAGGCCGGCACGCCTGATCCGGGAACTCGTCTACAACGCCTTCATGCTCGAGGACCACGCGCTGCACGTTTACGTCCTCGGTGGGCCCGACTTCATCGTGGGCCCCGAAGCGCCGCCCGAGCTGCGCAATGTGGTCGGTGTGATCTCCAAGGTCGGAGTCGAGGTCGGTCTGCGGGTCATCTCCACGCGCCGACGCCTTCGGGAGATGATCTCGCACATCGCCGGCAAGGTCATCCATCCCGTGCTCGGGCTGCCAGGCGGGGTGGCGAAAGGGCTAAAGCCGGAGGAAGTCGCCGAGTATCGTGCGCTCGCGAACGACGCCGTCGACTTCGCCCGCTTCACCCTGCAGGTGTTCAAGGACGTCGTGCTGGCGAACCCCGAGTATGTCGATTTGATCCGCTCCGCCGCCTATACCCACCGAACCTACTACATGGGCCTCGTTGACGACCAGAACCGCGTCAACTTCTACGACGGCGACATCCGGGTGAAGACGCCGGACGGCGACGAGTACTCGAAGTTCAAAGAGCGCGACTACCTCGAGCATATCGCCGAGCACGTCGAACCGTGGAGCTACGTCAAGTTCTGCTACCTCAGCCAGGTCGGCTGGCAAGGGTTCCTCGGCGGCGGCGAGAGCGGCGTCTATTCGGTCGCTCCCCTCGCGAGGTTGAACGTCGCGGAGGGCATGGCGACGCCGATCGCGCAGGAAGCCTATGAGGAGTACGTCGCCACGCTCGGACCGAAGATGATCCATCATACGCTCGCCAACCACTGGGCGCGAGTCGTCGAGATGGTCCATGCCGCCGAGCGACTGGTCGAGATCCTCAACGATCCCGAGGTGGCCTCGGACGACCTCAGAACGATGCCGACGGAGGTCCCGACGCGCGGCGTCGGCGTCGTCGAAGCCCCGCGGGGAACCCTGTACCACGACTACACCACGGATGAGCGGGGCATCCTGACGAAGGTGAACCTCATCGTCGCGACCCAGAACAACTCGGCGCGCATGGCGATGAGCGTCGAGGCCGCCGCCAAGGCCCTCATCAAGGGCGGGGAGGTCAGCGACGGCATCCTGAACAAGGTGGAGATGGCGTTTCGGGCGTACGACCCCTGCCACGCCTGCGCGACCCACTCGCTCCCCGGACAGATGCCGCTGGTCGTCCGCGTGCGGAAGCCGGACGGGGCAGTGGTGCAGGAATTCCGACGATAGCTAAGAGGTAAGACGATGACGTCACTAGGCAACGAAGCCCATTTGGCTCCCAAAGAGCTCTGGCAGCGTGACAAGAAGGGCCTTCTGCTCGCACTCGGCAACGACATCCTCGGTGACGACGCCGTGGGCCACCTCGTCGCCCGCGAGGCGGCGGCGAGGCTCGACCTCAACCAAACCGAAGTGGTGGAAACGGGGGAGGCGGGCCTCGCCCTGCTCGAGCAGTTGGCGGGCTACGACCAGGCCGTGATCGTCGACGCATTCGAAACGAGCGAGTACACGCCCGGCACCGTGCTCGTCTACGGAGTGGACGACTTTCGAGAGATCGTCGCTCCTTCGCCCCACTACGCCGGGCTCCCGGAGGTGTTCGACCTGGCGCGCCGGCTCCATCTGCCGATGCCAGAGCCGATGAAGGTCGTCGCGATCTCGGTACTCGGCCCCTTCGCCTTCGGGCACAGCGTCAGTCCCGACGTCGAGGCGGCGATCCCGGAAGCCGTGGAAGCCGTCCTGCGCGTGCTGGGCCAGCGCGCGTAGGAGCTACGCCGCAACCTCGATCTCAACCAGGTTGAGTTCACGTCCCTGGAGGACTTCGGTCGAGAGGAGTCCGCAGCTGGGACAGGCGAAGATCGGCCCGTCGGGCTCGAAATCGGCACAGCCCGTCCGGCATCGGCACCGGACGGGCACCTCCTCCCATTCGAACTCGGCACCCTCGGCCGCCGTCTCGCGTGTGACCATATCAAACGCGAAAGCCAGCGCGTCCGGAACCACGCCGGCGAGGGAGCCGATCCGCAGCTTCATCCGGACGACCTGGGTCGCCCCCTCGCGCTGCGCCGCCTCCAGAGCCATTTCGACGGCCTGCTCCATGATGCCGACTTCGTGCATCCGCCCTCTCCAAGCGCGGCAGGCGGACCCGTCACGCGGCCAAGATCGGCCGGATCTGCCTGCACCAGGCGACGATGCGTTCCTCTGTCTTGTCCTTCTGGTTGTCCTCATCGATGACGAGGCCCATAAAGTTCGCGCCGCAGAGGCCTTTCGACTGCTCGAACGGCAGATAACCCTGGTTCGGCCACTCGCCGATCATCGTCGCTCCGAGCGAAGCCAGCTTGTCGTGCACGATCCCGACGGCGTCGACGAACCACTTCCCGTACTTCGCCGGATCGCCCAAGCCGAAGATGGCGACCGTCTTCCCTTCCCAATCGATGTCCTCGATCTGGTCCCAGAATCGGCGCCAGTCCTCCTGCAGCAACCCCTCGTCGACCGTGGAAAGGCCGAGGATGTAGCCGTCGCAGAAGTCGAAGTCCTCGACGCTCGCTTTTCGGATGTCGACCGTCTCGGCGACGACCCCCTTCAACTCCTCCGCGATGCGCTTCGCAACT
>DASWVS010000362.1:0-4380 GCA_036401135.1 Fimbriimonas sp. | reverse complement strand
GTTCGGATGGTTCAGACCGAGATCAATCCCGAAACGATCGACGGCAGCAGCCAGGGGAACGGCCGCTGGATGGTGTTGATCTACAACAACGACTTCACCACGATGGACGAGGTGATCGAAGCGTTGATGGTGGCGACGGGTTGCGGGGTCGAGGAAGCCTTCTGCGAGATGTGGGAGGCGCATACGTACGGCAAAGCTCCGTGCCACTTCGCGAGCCACGAGGAGTGCGAATCGGTGGCGGGCGTGATCCAGAGGGCTGGCATCGACACGAGCGTCTGCCAGGAATGGGACGATTGATCGGCGCCTCCGCCCCGGGAACCATCCAGCGGCCGGAGATCGAGGATATCGATTCCACCGGGGGGCACGGCTGGATCGTCACCGTCTTCGACAACGATAAGAACACCTGGGAGGAAGTGATGTGGATCCTCATGTTCGCCACCGGCTGCGACGAGCAAGAAGCCTATACGGAAACCTGGGAGGTCCATCACCTCGGCCGGTCGGTCGTCCATCATGCGGGCGAGTCGGAGTGCCGTCGCGTCGCCCGCGTGATCCGGCAGATCGGCATACGTGTCGAAGTCAGCGAGGAATAGAGACGGCGGGAGGCTTTCCCCTCTCGATCCGGACGGCCATCCTGCCCCGGGGATGAGGGATCTCGCGGCACTCGAGCCATTCCAGATCCAGAGGGACCGGATCAACCTCATCGTAGCCAGGACGAACGCCAACGACGTGGCGGAGGATCAGATCGACGATCCACGAGTGCATATAGTCGTCGTAGCCGCGGTAGAGCGCGGGAGTTCCGGCGATCGGGTCGTAGTGCTCGTACGAGTTCGGCCGCGTAGGGTCGCCGTCGTGAAACAGCATCCGGATCGCCTTCATCACGATCGGTCCCGCTTCGCCGCGAGCGGCTTTGGCGACCGCGTCGACCAGGTGGCTGTTGGCCATCGGCCAACTCCGGCCGTTCCACGGGCAGTTCAGCCTCCGCTCCTTCCACTCGCCGTCGGAGCTGAACGTAGGATCGGAGTGGGCGGTCGCGGGGAAACCGGCTGGAAGGTCGAACTCGGGCAACCATTTCTTCAGGTCGCACCGCGTCTCATCCAGCATCAATGGATACAGGCCGGTGAGGGGACGGGCCCAGGAGCGCTTGCCGTCCAGCCTCACGTCGCAGTAGAACCCGTCGTCGGGATCGAACGCGATCTCGCGAAGTCCCCGCTTCCCCCCTTCGGCGAACGCTCCGTACGGGGATGATCCAGCGCGGAATCGATCCAGCACCTCGAACAACCTCACGGCGTAGACGGTGGCGTCGACGCCGTGCACGCGGAAGGACGCCCACTTGTCCGCGTCCTCGCTCGCGAACTGGTACCGGCTCATATACTCCTGTCCGGTCTCGTTTTGGTCGAAGACGTCGTAAAGGGTTGGTCCGGCGAGGTCCGAGGACAGCGTCCGGTTCCGGACCAGGTAGTCGGCGTATCTTCGCAGCGTCCCCAGGTGCTCCTTTCCGATCGCCTGGGGATGGAGGGCGTGGATCTGCTCGAGGGGCGAGGCGAAGTCGGCGTGGTAGAAGTCCCGGGCGGGACGGCACGAGTAGTTGTGCCCGGGAAAGCTGCCGTCGTTCCTTTGGCACGCGCCAAGGTTGTCGAGGATCCCGACCGCGAGCGAAGGATCGTGCCTCCAGGACACCTCGCGCAAGTGGGCTTGGGCGCTGTAAGTCACGAAGTTCCGAAAGAAACCGATCCCCTCGGTGACGTAGCTCGAAAAGCGGGCGCTTCCCTGGTCTACCGGCAGGTCCGGCACGTCGACCGTATTCAGGCGGATGCCGTACCACCGATACCAGTAGGCGGCATTGAGGTAGGGGTCGCTGCACTCGAATTGGGGGACGCCTCCGAAGAAACGTCGCCAGGACGCCTCGTTCCGAGCAAGCGCATCCTCCCGCAACGCCATCGCGAGGGACGCGGACGCAGCACCCGGGCTCAAACCCGCGCCGCAAGCGACACGAAGCGGCTCTCCGCGCCGCAACTCATACTGCTGGACGAGATGAACAAGACCTTCCTGCGGCTCGGTCCCGACGCGGTGCTTCACCTCTTGGGGAAGCCTGCCGTTCCGAAGCTTCTGGGGGAGGAGGCTTGTTTCCCAGAGAAGGCTCTCGTCGTGCCGCTGGGCGAGGTTCACCGTCCAGGAGAGCCGGTTCGCCGATGCGCCGAATGCGAGGTGTAGTGAAAGGGGCGGCCGCATCGCTCGTCCTTCCACGGCGATCTGCTCGCTTTCGACGGCGGTTCGGTCCGGCTCGAGGTCCGAAGGCCAGGCCGTATCCCAACGGGCGCGGATGCCGCCGTCGACGACCTCGACCTCCTCGAGCGACTGCCACGGCGCTCCATAGCCTGGCGGACGGAGGTCCAGGAGGGACCACTGGAAGATCCAAACCGGAGTTTCCGAGAGGAGTTCGAGTTCGCAGACCCAGGCGTTCGCCTCGGTGACGAACCGGGTTTCCCGGATGGCCGTGCCCGCCCCCGTGTGGTCGATGATCAGGCGATCCGGGCGCCAACCGGCGTGCCTGCCCGACAACCGGATCGGCCTGCCGGACGCATCGCTGACGAGCAGACCGAAAAGGCGGGAAATCTTGAGGTCGGCGAAGAAGCACTCGTCCCAGAAACCCGGACTTAGCAGGAACCTTGGAAAGGGCGGGGCGTAGATCGCTCCCCTGCCGCCTCCGAGGAAAAACTTGTCGTCGCGGGCAAGGAGAAGGAGCGGATCCATTTCGCAAAGTTTAGCGAAATGGGAGAACCGGGAGCCTTCCTGTACGTAAAGATAACCATTCATGAAGGCCAGAAACGTATTCTGCTCGCTGACTGCGTTGGCGCTAGCTGCGGTGACTTCGTTTGCTGCGGCGCAGTCCAAAGCGAGCGACCCCGAAGTCAAGCGAGAAGTCATCGATCGGATGAACCGGCTCATCTCCAGGAACGCCTTCGTTCCGGGTGTGGATTTCAACCAGTGGAACGGCTATCTCCAAAAGGTCCAGCCGGACATCGAGAAGGCCAAGACCGACGAGGAGTTCGCGAGCACCGTGAACTCGGCGCTCCGGAACTTCGGCTTCAGCCACATCGCTCTCCAGACTCCTCGCGAAGGAACGATCTTCCGCACGGGAACGACCGTCGGCATCGGCATCACCTCGCAGATCGTGGATGAGGGTGTGCTCGTCGTCCGAGTCGTTCCCGGGGCTCCGGCGGACAAAGCCGGGTTCAAGCCGGGAGACATCATCGTTGAAGTCGACGGCGAGAAGCCGACCGGCATCGCGCGGATCGTCGGCGCCGAGGGCACGAAGGTCCAGATGAAGGTCAAGAGCCCGGACGGCAAAGTCGCCAGCCACACGATCACGCGGGCGAAATTCTCGACGGTCCGACCCGAGGAGCTCGAGTGGCTCGACGGGGACACGGCCAAGCTTTCGGTCTTCACGTTCGCCCACGGCTACAGCCAGAAGCGCGTCGACGAGCTGATGGGCGAGGCGCACCGTGCCAAGAACTTCATCCTCGACCTGCGGGACAACGGAGGGGGCGCGGTCATCAACCTGCAACACCTCCTCGGCCACTTCCTGCCGAACACGACCGAAGTCGGCACGTTCGTCGATAAGGACATGGTGCAGGCCTACCTGGACGCCAAGAACGTGAAGCAGGCGGAGGTCAAGGACGTCGCCGAGTGGAGCCGCGGCAAGCAGGACTTCTGGTTCGAGCAGATCCGGCCGGCTCGACAGAAGCGCGAGCGGTATCAGGGCAACATCGTGGTGCTGGTGAACCCCGGTTCCGGCAGCGCCTCCGAGATTGCCGCCGCCGCGCTGAAAGACTTCGCCGGGGCGCGCATCGTCGGGCAGAAGAGTGCGGGAGCGGTGCTCGTCTCCGTCGTCGTACCGGCCACGAACGACTTCTTCCTCCAGTACCCGCTGTCGGACTATGTGACCGCGAAGGGTCTGAGGTTGGAAGGCAACGGGGTCGTGCCCGACATCGAGTCGAAGGAGGCGCGGGTCCGGCTTCCCGGACAGGCCGACGACGCTCTCGACAAGGCTCGAGCCCATTTCGCCAAGGCGAAAACCGGCACGATCGGCCTCAACTAGATCCTGTGGATGAGCCCGGGACCCGGGGACGGGTCCCGGGCTTTTTGTTTTCTCGAAACCATTTCCTTCAGCCCGTTGTCAGCTAGGTATGCACAGCAAGACCCCTTCGCTGGTCATCGAAGAGCAGCGGTGGCTTGATCTGCCTGCCCGACAAGCCCAGTTCATCGTCGAGCGGGCCTACCACCGGCTCGGGAGCGCCGAAGAGCCGGTCCGTCAGGCGCTCAACGGCGACTGGATGGGCCATCCCCTTCATCCTGCCGTCGTGATCGCTCCCCTGGGCG
>DASWVS010000361.1:0-4785 GCA_036401135.1 Fimbriimonas sp. | reverse complement strand
TCATTGGGCGGTAGTCAGATGCAGGCCGAGAGCACGGGCGGCGTGAGGACCGACTACGTCCCCGACGCTCTGGGGAGCGTGGCGGCGACGGTGGACCAGGGCTCGATCGTGGTGAACCAGTACAGCTACAAGCCCTACAGGGCGAGCTATCTCGGAGCGGCACTGGAGCGGACCCCGCCTTCCGCTGGGTGGGTAGCCTCGGGTACCGGCAGACAGGAAAGTCGAGGCGATGGGTCTGACCCATCTAGTTACCTAGACGAAGACAAAACCGCGAGAAGCCTTTCTATCGATAGATCGAAAGCAACTAATTGGGTTCAGCATATGCCGGAACGACTCCAAAGTAAGACGATGCTTCAGATCACGCCAATGGAGGAAAGCCTGAGGTTACGGAATATAATGGGCTTCCTTAGTTGCTGTCTGCTCTGCCCTCTCCATCCTCCTGGTCCTGCTCGGGGTGAACATCCACCCTTGTCCCGTCCGGCCATATGATAGCCACCCGAATGCCCTTGGGGCTATAGACGTAGGTCGCCATCTGCCGGCCTGGTAATTGCTCATCGTGGCTATCGCTGTCGGTATCCATGGATCCATGTTACACCAATCATCTCCCGCATGGTCGTTTATAGGCGTGGGTTCCAGCCATGACCTTCTGGACGTATCTGAAGCCCTCCCCACGATCGCCTTAATAGGGGTCATGGCGCAGAGGAGAAACCGTCGCTTCAGGGACCTTAGGCCGAACGAGGGGGGCGCGCACAGCGTAGAATAGTCTTGTAACGGGGGCGAACGGGTTCGACAGGGCTGGTTCGACTTTCGGTTGCGAGCCGTGGATTCTCGTTGGCCACGTCAAAAACGAGAAAACAAGTAGCTGCGAATAACAACTACGCCTTCGCGGCCTAAAACCCGCGAGGTCCGCCACTCACGAGCCGGTAGGGAGTGGTCCGGGCCTAACAAAATCCGGATCGTCTCGCGAGCTTCTGTTCGTAGCGAACGAGACTAAAACCAATCGAACTGGACGTCCGCCCAGGCGGCCCCGGCAGAGGGCGGCGTCGAGAAAAAGTACAGGGGAGACGCTCGTGGTTAACTGAAGGGGCGACGGTTTTGGAAGGGAGTTCAATTCTCCCCGCCTCCACCAACTTTGAGGCCGTGTCGGCAGCGACGCGGCCTTTTCGTTTCAGCCCCCGCGGTTTCGAGTGCGGCGCCGGGGGGTTCGCGCCTGAGAGGCCAGGCGCGCCGGCAGTCCCCGTCTACTGCGCGGGAAGCCTCAGCAGCTGCCGCGATACACCTACTGGCTCGGCAGAGGGACCTGCCGGGCAGGTGCACTTGGCCGTCGCACCCGATCCGCGGTCGGATCCTTCGGCGGCCTCGGCGATCCTGCCTCCCGGTCCTTCCTGGGGTCGCTCGGCCTGCTCGATTCGAAGGGCAGCCCCCTGCCCCGCGTGGACCGCGTTCAAGGAAGAGGTCGCCAAGCGCAAGCGGAGGCGAGCTTCGCCGCCGCCGCCCGTACTTGCGACCAAACCCGCAAGCGATCGCCCTCTTCGAGCGCCTCTGCTCATGCATCATATTGAACAGAGGTCGCGCGTCGTGTTTGCTCTCCCCTTTCGGCGCCGTGGCCTCTTTTCCTTTTTCGGGATAGCATCCGTCCCCTTCGGGCGTCATGGAGTGTAGCGGGCTTCCTTTTCGGGCCCGTTTCATAATAGGACACACATGCTTCCCGCACTCTCCCTCCTGCTGGTCGTCGGACAGGCGTTGCCGACGAACGTGCTCCCGGCCGGCGCCAGCCCCGAGTTCATCCGCAACCTGCAGGCGATCTCCCGCGCCGCCGACGCCAAGGACTACGCCAAAGCCCAGCGCTTGCTCGCCCTCCTTCCGAAGGAGAAGATGGTGTATTCCTGGGACGATTCGAAGGTTCGCGAGGAGGACCGCGAGTCCTTCACCCGGGCGCGCGACGTCGCTTTCCGCGACTGGCAGGCTCAGTTCGGCCACATCCAGTTCGTCAAGGGCCAGAACCCCGACGTGAAGTTCAGCTTCGAGCCGGAACTCGCTCCCGATCCGCAGACCGGGCTGCCCGCGGGGCTGGCGGTCTTCTATTCGCAGTCGACCCTCAAGCCCCGGATCGAGGCCGTGATCGGGCTGAGGCGGGGCAAGCCCATCAAGGAGACGAAGGCGGTCGAAGTCGCCAACGAGGTCCGTTACGTCGTCGCGTCGTTCCTGGGCCTGAGCCCGTCGCCGATGTTCGGCCCCGCCAGTTCCCGGACCGACCAGTCCACGAACTTCGTCACCCTGGTCAGCGGCGCCGAGGTCGACATCGCCTCGTCGGTTTCCGGCTACGTGGCGGGGCTGAAGGAGCGGCTGGAGAAGAAGCAGCCGATCGTCCTGCGCCAGGCGAAGGCTTTCACCGACACGACCGCGATCGATCTCGGAACCGTGTCCCAGGGGGACGTGATCGGGGCTTCCATCCAGCTGACCAACAACGGGGACGGCCCCCTCACCTACACCGTCCTCCCCGACTGCGGCTGCATCCGCGCCTCCGCCCCCGGAACCATCCCCCCGGGCGCCACGAAACTGATCCGCTCCGACTTCGACTCCACCGAGTTCACCGGCGACGTCCACAAGCGCCTGATCGTCTACACGAACGATCCGGAGAAATCGTCGTTCGTGATCCCGGTCAAGGCGAAGATCCTGCCCGCCTACCGCTTCATCCGGCCCGAAGGGGACGTTCTCGTGGCCTCCGGGCGACAGAGCCAGGCGACGGTCTATCTGGTCGTACGCGAAGGGGCGGACATCGTGCCGACCGAGCACCGGTTCACCGGCCTCCGAGGCACCGCCAAGATGGAGGAATGGTCGGGCGTGCTCGCCGATCCCGAGATGGGCGAAGGCCCGATGCCGAGGAAGGGCTACAAGTTCACCATCGACTTCAACGACGCCGTCCCCATGGGGCGCGCCGGGACGACCCTGAACGTTTCGACCGCCAACGAGAGGTTCTCGCTGCTGACGTACAACCTCTATCTCCAGAAGGGCATCGTCGCCCTGCCGATCCGACTCTACTTCGGGCAGGTCGGGAAGGAGCCGAAGCGCGCAACCTGCATCGTCACCCGCCCCGGGCAGCCGTTCAAGATCCTCGAGATCTCGTCGGACTCGCCCCACCTCTCCGCCAGGTTCGAGAAGAACGAGGGCGGCCCCGACTACCTCGTCACAGCCACCTACGACGGCAAAGCCCCTTCGGGAGAGCTGAGCGCGACCCTCACCGTCAAGACCGACGACCCCTCCCAGCCGACGGTGCGGGTGCCGGTCACCGGCAGGGTGCGATGAGGCTCTGGCCGCTCGCTCTGGCTCTCCTCGGAGCCGCGGCGGCGGCCCTGCCCACGGGCTCGGAAGAGCATGAGTGGATCGTCCTCGTCGGAGGCGACACCCAGGGGTACCTCTCGCCTTGCGGCTGCACCAAGCCGATGTCGGGCGGGATCCGGCGGCGAGCGACGGCGATCGAGGGCCTCCGCAAGCCGGGTCGAACCCTCGTGCTCGAGAACGGAGGGCTGGTCGAGGGCGGCGGCCGCCAGGAGGAGCTGAAGGCCGAGGCGATGGCGGAGTACCTGACCGAGATCGACGCCGACGCCGTCCACGTCACCTCCTCCGAGACGAAGCTCGGCAGCGCGGTCCTCCTCGCCCTCGCCAACCTCGCCGGTGACCGCCTGGTCAGCACCAGCCGTTCGTCCGAGAGCGTGAAGCCCACCCTCGTCAAGGGCCCGTTCCTGGTCGGAGGAGCGTCCCCGGCTCTCGGCCCGCTGGACGAAGCCGCCGCCAGGATCCTGAGGGAGGCCGAAGCCCGGAAGAAGGAGCCGCTCGCCATGTTCGACGGGGGCCTCGAGGCGGCCCGCGAGTTGGCGAGGAAGCACCCCGCGCTTAAGCTCGTGGTCTACCGCAGCGCCGGTTCGCCCCCGACGGAGCCGGAGAAGGAGGGCGGAACGTGGCTGGTGACCCCCGGCGACCGCGGACGCAACCTCGTCGAACTCCGCTTCCGCGGAGGGTCTTTCTCCGGCTACCGCTCCGTCAACCTGGGTCCCGAGTTCAAGGACCACGAAGCCGTGAGCCGGATCTATCGCACCTATCTCGAACGGGTCGACGAGGAGGACCTTCTCTCCCAGGTCGCCCGGTCGGAGGGAGGGGCCTTCGCCGGCACCGCCCGATGCGGCTCCTGCCACGCGGATGCCCTCAAGGTGTGGAAAGCCTCCGAGCACTCTCACGCCCTCTCCAGCCTCGAGCAGGACGGCCACGGACGCGATCCCGAATGCGTCCGGTGCCACGTGGTCGGGCTCGCGAGCGCCCAAGGGTTCCAGAGCCGGGAGAAGACGCCCCAGTTGGCAGACGTCGGGTGCGAGTCGTGCCACGGCGCCGGCGCCGCCCACGCCGCCGATCCCTTAACGGTCCGCCTGAGGAAAGTGGAGGAAAAGGACTGCGTCTCCTGCCACGACCCCGACAACAGCCCCCGCTTCGATTTCCCCGCCTACTGGAAGCGGATTGCGCACTAGCGGTGCAAAACCGGTGGATCGCCGGGCAATCGGTCGTTTTTAAGAAACGGAGCAAGTCGGAGCAAACGGGCGAAAATCGAAGCTTTCCCCTTCCCGCCAGGTTCAACTGTTCGCCATTTATCCAGCTTGACGTAAGGGGCGGTGTTCTTGGAGAATGGTGACCGGTGCTGGCGGGGTCGTCGGCATATTCCGTTCATTAAGGGACATGGGGTTGCTTAACGACATCGATCGATCCAAGAGCTCGCCACGTCTTTCGGAGGTCCTG
>DASWVS010000360.1:0-2865 GCA_036401135.1 Fimbriimonas sp. | reverse complement strand
CAGTTGTTCTGGTCTCGTCCTACCTTGTGTGCCCGTCCGACGAAGAAGCGCGGCACTTGATCTTTCGGTGGAACTACCCGCGTTACCGGCAGTTGGCGGCCAAGCCGCCTCCAGCCCGCGAACGGAGGCCAAAGGGGCGTGGCCTCGGCGTCTACGAGGTGGAATCAAAGAATGGTGTCCTGCGGATCGACACCAGCGCCGGGCTGACCGTGGAAACCGCCTTTTTCAGTCGAAAGCCGTTGCCCTCCCCTTACGAGGGGTGGCGGATCGAACTCAAAAAGCGAGACGACCTCGGCTATTGGTACTTCGCGACCGAGTATGTCGCCCCGTCTGAACAGGCTCAGAGCTTGTTCAGACGTCCGCCGTCGACCCTGACGGTCGCGCCGGTGATGAAGCGCGCGTCCTCGCTCGCGAGGAAGGCGATCGCGGAGGCGATGTCCTCGGGTTTGCCGACGTCGGCCGGGTCGATCTTTTCGGCGCCGGACTTCACGTTCGGGTTCTCCCACAGCATGGGCGTGTCCACGGCTCCGGGGAGGATACAGTTCGCCCGGATACCCTTGGGCTGCCCCTCGATGGCGGTGGAGCGAGTGAGCGAGACCATCGCCGCCTTGGCCGCCGCGTAGCTTGCGACGAGCGGGGTCGTCTCGACCGCGTGGATGCTGGCGACGTTCACGATCGAGCCGCCAACGGTCATGGCCCCGAAAGCTTCCCGGGTGAAGAAGAAGGCTCCCATCAGGTCCACGTGCAGCACCTTGAGCCAGTCTTCGGCGGTATGGTCCTGAAGCGGCTTGAAGACCATCAAACCGGCGTTGTTCACGATGACGTCCAGCCGGCCGAGCTGTTCGACCGCGCTGTCGACGCACCGCTTCACCTGCTGCTCGTTCGAAACGTCGCATGCGACGGCGATCGAACCCTCGACCTCCTTCGAGGAGTGTTGCGCTTTCTCGAGGTCGAGGTCCGCAATCACCACCCGCGCCCCTTCGTCGGCAAAGTACTTTGCCGTTGCCAACCCGATTCCACTGGCGGCGCCCGTGACGATCGCTACCCGCTCTTGAAACCGACGGCAGGATGCGTTCACTGCACGGCTCCCTCCGCTTCAGGCTGAGGCTGATGGTCTTCCTCGTGCCGCTCCGCGTCGTCGCGATGTTGCTGCCCGTAGGCTGTGCCGTAGGCGCTCGGGGGCACGATCGGCAATTTGAGGCACACGCTCTGCGTCGGGAGGACCTCGTGCCAGTCTTCGATGAGCTGCTTATAGGCACGGCCGACGGCGCGGATGTTGCGGTCGAGGTCGTAGAGGCCGAGCGGGTTCACGTTTCCCCGAGGCTCCCGGAGAGCGTTGTCCCAGTCCACCTGGTCGGTCAGCGAATACCAGGTGAAGCCGACGATGGGGATTCCATCGTTTCGGAGGCGGAGAACGTTCGCCCACTCCTTCCAGAGCCAGTAGACCGCCTCGTCGCCCTTCGGCCCCTCCACCAGGTTGGTTTCGGTGTGCATGACGGGCAGCTTGTATCGGTCGTAGTACTGCCGGGTGATCTCGTCGTAGCCAAAGACCTCGCCGGAGGGGCCGGTCGTGCCGTCCGGCTGGACGCGGTGCTCGTTGGTCACGTAGTAGTCGTTCCCCATGATGCAGTGGTGGCGCAGGTTGTTGCGGTGGAAGAAGTGGTACTCATCCCGCGTCATGCCGTTGTCCATGAGGAACTCGTACATCGTCGAGTTCACGCGAAGTCCATAGTTGAGGTCGAGCGAGAGGAAACGCCTCTGGTTGTAGGTTTCGGCGGGCCCGATCGCTTTGGGACTGGAGGCATGGAAATACTCCGTGGACTCGCTCTGCACGAACAGCGCGTCCGCACGCACATCGAGGATCTCCTTCATCGCCAGGACGTTCGCTTTCACGATGTGCTTCAGCGCGGTCACGAACGATCCGTTCGTGGTCATCTGCTCGTTCCACCATCCGTAGTAGGCGGAGAACGTGGCGCAGATGAACATCTCGTTCACCGGCGTATAGAGCTGGACCCATGGGTAGCGGAGAGCGAAGTCGCGCGCGTAACGCGCGAAGAGGGCAGGGAAATCGGGGTTCTGGAAGTTGCCGATCCAATCGGGAACGCCGAAGTGGCAGAGATCGACGATCGGAATCAGGTCTCTGCGCTTGATGTCGTTGAAGGTGAGGTCTGTGAACTCCCAGTCGTATCGGCCGTCGGCGAGCCAAACGCGATGGATCGGCGGGCCGTATCGGAGGAACCGTATACCGAGCTCCTCGACGCAGTCGAAGTCGGTGCGCCAGTTCTTGTAGTGGCAGCAGGCTTCCATCTCGTCCACCCGGTGCCGCCCCCCTTGGATCGTGGGGTAGCTGTTCTCGATGCCGGTCGCGAACACGAAATAGGGAATCGCGCTAAATGCCATTGCTGCCCTTTGGACGAAGTTTCCTGCGAAAGGATCGCCTCCGCCGCCCGCCGGCGTGGAGGCATGTTCGTGCTCAGTTCCAGAAAATCGTCAGCTGTGAGGCTGCCGTCGGACCTGCCGGTTCTCAGGCAGCAGTTTTGGCAAGGGACAAGGATCTTAGCGTCCGAGTCTTTCGCTCAGCTCTTTGTCGCCGTCGACCTCGCTTTACGTTCGTGTCGGATCGCCTCAGCAACGATCGGACTACACCCCCGTTCACGCCCGGTCGAGGCTGCTGAGGCAACGGCTTCATCGGCTGCCCGCCCCTCGGCACCGGGTTGCGCCTGAGAGTCGCCTCGCCCGCAGTGGGAAGGACTCTATGCCTTCAAACTTTCCCGTTCTTTTTCGACCTGCTCCAGCGATTCCTGGAAGAGCATGAGGAACCGCTCGATGGCGAGGATGGGGTTGCCGGTGTAGGGCCAGACCATG
>DASWVS010000359.1:0-7601 GCA_036401135.1 Fimbriimonas sp. | reverse complement strand
AGGCGACGCGACGCAGAACCCGCTCATCCGACCGGGAGACATCGTCTACGTCCCTGAAGGAGGAAACCGGAAGGATTTCTCCTCGGTCCTCAGTTCGCTCTCTTCGTCCCTGTTCTTCATCAATGGTCTCTTCCGCTAGCTAACTATGCCAGAAAGAACCGATCTCGTCCGACCGGGCGCATACCCGCTCGCAGGCATTCCCTACCCTGGCGGCTTCCCCCCGCAGCCCGAGGAGGTGGACGTCCGGGCTTACCTGGCGGTCGTCCGGCGCCGGTGGAAGGCGATCCTGGTCGTGTTCCTGGCGGTTTTTGGCTCCCTTGCCGGCATGACCCTCTCCAAGCGAAAGGTCTATGAAGCCACCACCAAAGTGATCATTTCCGAGGCCACCCGGAGCGTCGCGGACGATACCGCCCTCGCCGGGCTCACCGGAGGGAACCGAACGGTGGGAACCGAGATCGAGGTGCTCAACAGTTCCGATCTGATCGAGTCGGCCTTCGCCCGAATGCCTGAGGAACAGAGAAGGTCCGGCTTCGGCGAACAAGGCCCTCCCGGGTGGAGCTTTGAGATCACGAACAAGAAGGACACCAACGTTATCTACGTGAAGGGCCGCGCGTGGAACCCGGAGAGCGCCGCCGCGTTCGCTAACCATATCGCCGAAACCTATCTTGACCGGGACCTGAACGAAAGCAGCCGGGCGGCAAGACAGGCCCGCGAGTTCGTGTCGCGAGAGATGGACCAGGCCCAGAGGGAGCTATCGAAGGCTTCGCTGGCCCTTGCCGTATTCCAGCGTCATACAGGGCTTATGTCCGGGCACGAACAGGCGGGGCAGGTCGCGTCGGCAAGCATCTCGCTCGAGGACCAGGTCGCCGACGCCCAATCGGCTGTTTCCACGTCGGACCTCCAGCTGCGCTACCTCCAGGCAAGGATGCGGGAGACCGCCCCGACGATCCGGTTCGAAGCCACCGAGACGGAGAACCCGCAGTTCGCCCTGGTCCAGAACAAGCTCATGGAGCTCGAGAACCGGCTGTACGAGCTATCGCAAGAGTACGCGCCGGGCTCGCGCCAGATCCGACAGGTCACGGGCCAGATCGAGGCCCAGAAGAGGCGGCTGGCCAACATGTCGAGAACGCTGGTCACGCGACAGACGGAGCAGCACAACCCGTTGGCGGACAGGCTGTTGGAGAGCTACTCGGCGGCGAAGTCGGACCAGATCGCGGCCCAGCAGCGGCTGGCGGCGCTGCAGTCCCAGCTGCAAGAGCGTACGACCGACCTGAAAGGGATCCCGATGCAGGTCCGGCAGCTCTCGCAGCTCCAACAGCGGGTCGACGTGCTCAACCGCACGTTCAACATGCTTTCCGACAAGTACTACAACCTTCGCATCGAGGAGCGCTCGAGGCTCGCGGGCGCCGTGATCGCGGCGAGGGCCAAGGTTCCGGGCGGGCCTGCTTCACCCCGGGTGCCCGTGGAGCTGCTGCGAGCCTTCGTGCTGGCCTGTGGCTTGGCGGCGGCCGCCGCCCTCCTCCTCGAGCGGATGGACACGAAAGTCCACCGGCCCGATGAGGTGGAGCGGGCGACCGGCGTTCCCACGCTCGCGATGCTCCCGGTCTCGACGTCCGCCGACGACGACCTCCGGTTGCGGCTGGGGCACACCGATCCTAGCCACGCGTTCGTGGAGGCGTTCCGCCTGCTGCGTAACAACCTGCTGTTCTCCATGCCGGACGAGCCGCTTCGCGCGATCGCCGTCACCAGCTCGGTCGCCGGCGAAGGAAAGTCGACGACGTCCGTCAACCTGGCAAAGGCGTTCGCCATGGACGGCAAGAGGGTTCTGTTGATCGACCTGGACTTGCGGCGCCCCTCCGTCCACAGCTGGCATCGATCGCCGAACCTCATCGGTTTCACGAACCTGGTGCGCGGGGATGCGACCCTCGAGGAGGCGGTCCGCGGCTCCGAGGATGGCTACGACGTCCTTACGACCGGCCCGCTACCGCCCGATCCGACCGAGTTTATGAACGCGGAGCGGAGCCGCGGAGCGATGGCGGAGCTGAAGAGCCGCTACGACATCGTCGTCGTCGACTCGCCGCCCTGCTACGGCCTTAGCGACATGCAGGTGATCGGCCTGATGGTCGATGGCGTCGTGCTCGTAACCGCCCTCGACCGCGTACAGAAGCCGCTGCTCTCGGCCAGCGAGCGCATGCTTCGGCAGGCCGGCGTGCGCCTGCTCGGTACTATCGTCAACCATGCCGGCAGAGGCAGCGGCTATTACGGCTACTATGGCCGTTACGGCGACGCCTACGCTCACGACGTGAGTGAGGGGAAGCGACGACGAAGAGAGCTTCCGAGCGGCACAGCCGGATCCCCCTAGACGGCCGCGTCTCGAAGCGCGAGGCGACGGCGGAGAAGGTTTTAGCCTCATACTGATGGCACCTATGGCAGCGATCCCGGAGTCTCGAGCGTTGCGCACCGCCTGGATCGCGGTAGCGCTGCTGGCTCCGGTCGCGCTGCTCAACTACCTCGACCGACAGATGCTCGCGTCCATGAAGTTCTCGGTCATGGGGGACATCCAGGACATCGGGTCGGACACGAACTGGGGCGTCATGCTCGCCCAGTTCAAGTGGGTTTATGCCATCTTCAGCCCCATCGGCGGATACCTCGCCGACCGGTACAGCCGACGCTGGATCGTCTGCTCCAGCCTCCTCGTATGGTCCGCCATCACCTGGTGGACGGGGCACGCGGACAGCTACCACACCCTGCTCTGGACCCGGACGGCGATGGGGATCAGCGAAGCGCTGTACATCCCGGCCGCCCTCGCCCTCATCGTGGACTGGCACACCGGCGCCACCAAATCCCGCGCCGTAGGAATCCATATGGCGGCGATCTACACGGGCATCATCTTGGGAGGGTTCGCCGGCTACGTCGCGGACGACCCCAACCTTGGCTGGCGCTCCGCCTTCACCTTCACGGGCTTGATCGGCGTCCTCTATGCCTTCCCCCTCTTCTATTTCCTCAAGGACGCTCCGCGCACCGGCGCTGAAGGCGACGCGACCGTGCGTCCAAGCCCTTGGGCGTCCGTCCGGACGCTCGTCGCCAACCCGAGCTTTCTCCTTCTCGCCGTCTACTTCACCCTCGTGGCCATGCCGGGCTGGATGATGAAGGACTGGATGCCCAGCATGCTGAAGGACCAGTTCAACATCAGCCAGGGCAAAGCGGGCGTGTCGGCCGGGCTCTACGTGAATCTCGCCGGCTTCGCCGGGCTGTTCCTCGGCGGCTGGATGTCCGACCGGTGGGTGCGCCGCAACGTCCGCGGGAGGACGTTCGTCAGCGCGATCGGCATGGCGACGTTGATCCCCGCCCTCTACGGCTTGGGCCACTCGCCCACCCTCGGCTTCGCGATCCTGTTCCTATCCCTCTTCGGGCTCGGTTTCGGGCTCTTCGACTGCAACAACATGCCGATCCTCGCCCAGCTCGCGCGGCCAGAGATGCGGGCCACCGGCTATGGAATCATGAACTTCCTCAGCGTGAGCATCGGAGGCTTCGCCGACATCGGGGTCGGCAGGCTGAAGGACGGGGGCGCGAGTTTCGAGGCGATCCTCGGAATCGGCGCCGTGCTCGTCGCCATCAACGCGATGCTCATCCTGTTCGTCCGACCCAAGCGGGAACTCACACCGGAGCTTAAAGCCTCATGAAAGACCTTCGCCTCCACGGCCTCGTCGCCGCCACGCACACCCCGTTCCACACCGACGGCGAATTGAACCTGGCGGTGGTTGAAGCCCAGGCCCTCCACCTCGCCCGGAACGGCGTGAATCTGGTCTTCATCGGCGGGAGCACCGGGGAGAGCCACTCTCTGAGCCTGGAGGAGAGGGTCCAACTCGCAGAGCGATGGGCCCAGGTCGCGCCAAGCCACGGGCTGCAGCTCGTCGTCCACGTCGGGACGAACTGCCTGAGAGACGCCCGCAACCTGGCCGAACATGCGGAAAAACTCGGCGCTGCCGCGATTTCTGCGCTCGCCCCGAGCTACTTCAAGCCCAGATCGCTCGACGTGCTCATCGACTGTTGCGAGAAGATCGCCGGGGGCACTCCCGGGACCCCGTTCTACTTCTACGACATTCCGGTCCTGACGGGGGTGAACTTCTCTATGCCCGAGTTCCTGGCGAAAGCGGGTCCCAGGATTCCGAACCTGGCCGGGATCAAGTTCACGAACCCGGACCTGATGGCCTATCAGACATGCCTCCAGACGGGTTTCGACGTTCCCTGGGGGATCGACGAGTCCTTCCTTGGCGCCCTCGCCGTTGGCGCGAAGGGGGCCGTTGGGAGCAGCTACAACTTTGCCGCTCCCGTGTACCACCGTTTGATGGCTGCGTTCCAAGCAGGCGACTTCGAGGCGGCCCGTCGCGAGCAGTTGAGGTCCGTCCGGCTGGTCGAGACGCTCGCGGCCTACGGGTACATGGCGGCGGCGAAGGCGACGATGGGTTTCCTCGGCGTCGAAGTAGGTCCTCCGCGGCTCCCGAACGCATCCTTGGCGGCGGGGCAACCCGAAGAGCTGCGTCGAAAGCTCGAAGCGATCGGCTTCTTCGAGTGGGGCGTGGCTTGATCCCCTGGCTCCTGCTTTTGGGCCTTCAGGCAACGCCGCAGCTCGCGCCGGTGTTCCAGGACTCGATGGTGCTGCAGCGGCAGATGAGGGTGCCGATCTGGGGCACGGCGGCGCCGAGGGAGCGCGTCGTCGTCAGATTCGCCGGTCAGACGAAGGCCGTCTCGGCCGATCGACGCGGGCGGTGGCGGCTCGACCTCGACCCGATGCCCGCCTCCTCCGCCGGTTCCGATCTGTTGGTCCAAGGTCGAACGGCACTCAGGGACGTGCTCGTCGGCGAGGTGTGGATCGCCGCCGGCCAATCCAACATGGAGTGGCCTCTGAGGTCGAGCGAACACGGCGCCGAAGAGATCCGGAGCGCGGACCGGCCGCGCCTCAGGCTCCTCAACCGCACCTTCGCCGGCCAGTTCGTCTACGCCAAGCCGTTCGACGCGTCGATCCTCTCCCGGTTGACCCCTGATAACTTCTATGGCGGAACATGGAGGCCGTCGAGCCCAGAGTCCGCAGCTTCGTTCAGCGCCATCGCCTACACCTTTGGCAAGATCCTGCTGGAAAAGCTCGACGTCCCAGTCGGGATCGTGTCCATGTCGGTCGGGGGCAGTCCGACGGAGGCGTGGCTTCCGAGGTCGGCGGCCAAGACCCAAACGGATCTGGCAGCGCTCTTCAGGGGCGATTGGCTGGCGAACCCGGCCCTCGACGAGTGGTACGTGAAGCGAGGGAGGGAGAACCTGGGCGAGGCGATGCAGGCGGGCGCGCGTCTGCACGGCGACGACCTCGGCCCCAACCACCCCTTCAAGCCGGGCTTTCTCTACGACGCGGGCATCAAGACCCTCGCGCCGATGGCTTTCCAGGGTGTGATCTGGTACCAGGGCGAGACCAATGCCCTGAATCTGCGGCGCGTGCAACAGCACGAGAAGATCTTCCCAGCGCTCGTGTCCTCTTGGCGCTCGTCCTGGGGCCGCCGTTTTCCCTTCTACTACTGCCAGCTCTCCGGAATCGGGACCGAGGGCGGCTACCAGTCGCACTTCTGGCCGGAGTTCCGCGACCAGCAGCGACGGTTCCTCAGCCAGATCCCCAGCGTGGGTATGGCGGTGACGAGCGACGCGGGACATCCGACCGACGTCCATCCCAGGAACAAGCGCGTGGTCGGCGAACGGCTCGCCCGCCTGGCCCTGGCGAGGAACTACGGTCAGAAGTTGGAGGATTCGGGTCCGATGCCGAGGTCGGCTTATGCGATCTCGAGCGGGGCGTCCGTGGTCGAGTTCGACCATGCGGATGGTGGGCTTCAGGCGTCGGGGGGGCCGCTTCGCGGATTCGAGGTGGCCGGGACGGACGGAAAGTACTCCGTAGCGACGGCGGAGATCCAGCGGCACTCGGTCGTGCTGACCTGCCCCGCCGTGCCGAATCCGCGCCGCGTCCGATATGGATGGCGCCCATTCACCGACGCCAACCTGGTGAACATCGACGGCCTTCCCGCGTCGACATTCCAGATTGCGGTTGGTCCGCAGCGTCACCGATTGACGTCGAGAGCCAGGAGAGATTCAGCCATGGTGTTTTCGCAACTGCCCACGATTCCGAACCCGGAAGGTTTCGCCGCCCCGTTCGCCGGAGTGAGCGACGGCCGACTGCTCGTAGCCGGTGGGGCCAACTTCCCAGAGAAGCGACCTTGGGAGGGGGGCAAGAAGGTCTGGTACGACGACGTCTACGCCCTCGATCAGCCGACGGGCAGGTGGAGGACCATCGGCAAGCTGCCCCGGCGACTCGGCTACGGGGTATCTGCGACCTACCGGAACCGGCTCGTATGCGTGGCAGGAAGCGACACCGAGCGCCACTACGCCGATGCCTTCTCGCTCGAGATCATCGGCGGAAGCCTCTCGATCTGTTCCTTGCCGCCCCTGCCCGTACCCATGGCGAACGGGTGCGGAGCCTTGGTGGGCGACACGCTCTACGTTGCCGGGGGACAGGAGCGTGCCGACAGCGCAACCGCCTTGGACACCGTTTTTGCGATGGACCTGCGGGCGGACGCGCCCCGTTGGCGCACGGTCGCCGGATTTCCGGGCGAAGGGCGGATCCTCGCCACGGCCGCGGCTTTCGATGGGTCGTTCTGGGTCATCGGCGGCACTTCGCTTGCTCCGGACGGGAAGGGCGGCGCGAAGCGAACTTACCTGCGCGACGCCTATCGCTACGACGCAACGGGAGGATGGCGAAGGGTCGCCGACCTGCCGCATCCGGTTGTCGCGGCGCCCTCCCCCGCGCCCGCGGACAAGGACGGTATCTTCATCCTGGGAGGGGACGACGGCTCCAAGGTCGGGACTGACCCCACCCTCCATTCCGGGTTCCTCACAGAGGTATTGCGATACGACGCGCGAAACGATCGCTGGGTCGGTGTGGGCGAGATGCCGGTGGGAAGGGTAACGGTCCCCACGGCTTTCTGGAAGGGGCTTTGGGTGATGCCCAACGGCGAAAAGCGCCCCGGGGTCCGCTCCCCCGAAGTCTGGTCCCTCCGGCTGTAGGCCTCCAGCCCCCTGGCAAAAGCCATTCATCGCTCCGCCCAGGACCGAAGCGGCAGCCGTCCAAGGTTGCGGATTTTCCTGAAAGTTCGGAGGGCGGTCATCCTCCTCCTGGAATCGCGCCTCGGTCGGGTCTGTCATGGAATCTAATGACAAGCCACGCTTGCGCGAAATGTCGCTAGGGATCCTGTCGTTGATTCATTTTTGCCGATGGTACGCTGACTTAGTTCATGAGTCGGATGTGCGGTTGGAATACCGCATCACTTGCAGTTCTATCGATCCTAGTTGACGCTGCTCCATGAGCCAGGTCTACCGCAATACCACCCTCACGACGGAGAATTCCCCGCCCGAATCGACGGCTTCGGAGTGGATCGCGAGCGTTCCGGTTGCGGCACGTCGCTGCCAGGATAGACCGAGCGACCTGTGTGTGGTGATCCTTACGTACAACTCCGCATCCACGCTTCCGCTGGTCGTGCGATCCGTATCGCCGCTGAGTCCGCGGATCG